>CAZGOR010000021.1:0-21686 GCA_964527875.1 uncultured Bacteroides sp.
TAATAATCCAGTAACCGGTGTACCATCAGGTCGGGATATCGCCGGATAGGTGATGTAAAGTGAGTGTAATACGGAAAGGCCAAACCATAGTGCCCGATATTCATAGTGGAATATTCTGCTTTCGCCATTGTCCGGATGGCAAGGTTTTCAATGATATTTTGCTCTTCTTTGCCTTTTACATCCTCTACCAGTTTGTTCATTGAAATAGCTATCTTTCTTTTGCTACCCATATTCAGATGATAGCCAAAACGTCTGATAAACCATGCAAATGATTCAAGTTTTTCCTGGTTAGGTTTATCATGTACCCTGTATACAAAAGTCTTTGCTTTATTTTTGTCAGGTGGAGAAAAATCTTCCTCCATCTGCTTATTTACCTGTTTAGGTTTTCCAATCAGTTCAGCCACATGTTTATTTGCAAGCAGCATAAATTCCTCTATCAGCTGGTTTGATGCTTTGTTTTCCAACCAGAAAACCCGCAGAGGATAACCCTGTTCATCAATATCAAATTTAACTTCCACTCTCTCGAATGAAAAAGAACCATTCCTGAAACGTTCAGTCCTGAGTTTCTGTGCCAGTTCATGAAGAGTAAGGATTTCGGATTTGAAATTCCCTTCTTTGGTCTCAATTATATGCTGCACTTCTTCATAATCAAATCGCCGGTTGGAACGAATGATTGTCCGGCCAAACCATTTATTTATAACTTTAGCATCATTATTCATCTCAAAAAAAACAGAATAACATAATTTTTCCACATTCTGTTTCAGGGAACATATATTATTTGATAAACGTTCTGGCAGCATAGGTACAACCCTGTCGACAAGATAAATAGAAGTACCTCTTTCAAAGGCTTCCTGGTCAATAATTGATTTAGGTTTGACATAATGTGATACGTCTGCAATATGTATACCCACTTCCCAGTTCCCGTTGTCAAGTAATTTAATTGATAGGGCATCGTCAAAATCTTTGGCATCCGCGGGATCTATGGTAATGGTTGTTACATCTCTGGAATCTCTTCGTGAATGATAATCTTCCCTGCTGATCTTATCACTTATCAACGCAACTTCCCGTTCAACCTCTTCAGAAAATTTCCACGGCAGTTCAAATTCTGCAAGGATTGCATGCATTTCCACTTCATTTTGTCCGGGTTCTCCCAATACTTCAATAATTTCTCCGGAAGGATTCTTTGTACCTTTTGGCCATCCCGTTATTTTAGCAATGGCTTTTTGCCCGTCCTGCGCCCCTTTAAGTTTATCAACCGGGATATACAGATCATAAGGCATTTCTTTGGTATTTGTATTAAGAAAAGTAAAATGTCCGGCTACTTCCACAATACCCACAAAAGTATTTCTTGCACGCTTAATGATTTCAACTATTTCTCCTTCCAATCGTTTATTTCTCCTTCTCGCGTACAGATATACCTTTACATAATCACCGTTTAAAGCCCGGTTTAAATTATTTCGTGAAACAAAAATATCCTCTTCCATGGTATCAGAAAGAATATAAGCATAACCGGATTGTGTCATATCTACTGTCCCGTAAATATATCCCCCCCTGGATTTAAGTTTATACTTACCTGTATATATTTCAGTCAGATCATCACGGTCTTTCAGAAACTCCAGAACCTGACCAATCATCCTTTTTGTCGCTGTATCCTGGATATCAAGTCGCTTTACAATTTGTTTATAATTGAAAGTCTGTGCAGGATTGTTCGTAAAGATTCCAAGAACTGCATTGGTTAATGAGTCACGGTTGAAAGATCTTCCCGATTTTTTCTTTTTCCCTTTTCGAGCCATTATTAATCATTATATAGGTCACATAGAGCCACAGAGAAAATCGAGATCCACAATAAATTTCTCAGTGTTACTCTTTCAACTCTGTGGCCCTCTATGACCAGAACAAATTATTTATTAACAAAGGTAATTATTACTAATTTTACACATCAATAATAATTTTATTTATCTGATTTATTTATTTGTCATGAATCATGATCTTTTCTTATATAATACATTAACACGTAAAAAAGAAGTATTTAAGCCTCTTCATCCCCCGTCAGTTGGTTTGTATGTTTGCGGACCAACCGTATATGGTGATCCTCATCTCGGACATGCACGACCGGCCATTACATTTGACCTGTTATACCGGTATCTGACAAATCTTGGTTACAAGGTTCGTTATGTAAGAAATATTACAGATGTGGGTCATCTGGAGCAGGATCTGGATGAAGGCGAAGATAAAATTGCAAAAAAAGCCAGGCTTGAAAAGATGGAACCTATGGAGGTAGTTCAATATTATACGAACCGCTACCATGATATGATGAAAAAACTGAACACCCTTCCTCCAAGCATAGAACCATTGGCATCCGGACATATCATAGAGCAGCAGCAAATGGTAGCAAGGCTGCTGGAAAACGGTTATGCTTATGAAAGCAATGGTTCAGTATATTTTAATGTTACAAAATATTCCAATAATCATCATTACGGTAAACTATCAGGAAGAAAGATCGAAGATCTCATTACTGAATCCCGTAAACTTGAAAAACAATCAGATAAACGGAATCCTCTCGATTTTGCTGTCTGGAAGAAAGCCGAACCTCAGCATATCATGCGCTGGCCTTCGCCCTGGAGTGATGGTTTTCCCGGTTGGCACGTTGAATGCTCTGTGATGAGCCAGAAATACCTCGGAGAACAATTCGATATCCATGGTGGTGGTATGGACCTTCTCTTCCCCCATCATGAATGTGAAATAGCACAAACAGTGGCCAGCCAGGGAAAAGAATCGGTGCGATACTGGATGCATAACAATATGGTTACCATTAATGGTCAAAAAATGAGTAAGTCACTCAATAATTCCATCACCCTTGAAGAATGCTTTACCGGTCAGCATAAACTCCTTAACAATGCCTATAGTCCAATGACTATCAGGTTTTTCATCCTTCAGGCTCACTACAGGAGTACACTCGACTTTTCCAATGAAGCATTACAGGCAGCTGTAAAAGGACTTGACAGGCTTACGGAGGGAATGAATAATCTCGGAAAGATAATACCATCTGAAAAATCCACTATTGATCCCGGTAAGACTGAAAAAGGTTTTTATGATGCTATGAACGATGACCTGAACAGTCCGGCTGCCATATCATACCTGTTCGATGGTATCAGGGATATCAATTCAGTGGTAGCCGGAAATGAAAGTCTTTCCGCAACAGACCTGGATAAAATAAAAAAAACCTATCATACTCTCGTGTATGATATCCTGGGCCTTCAAACAGAAAAAGATGATTCCGCTGATAAGGAACTCCTGTCCGGACTGATCAATCTTTTGCTCAAGATGCGCATCGAAGCCCGAAACAATAAAGATTATAAAACAGCCGACCGCATCCGCGATGAACTGTCCGGGCTTGGAGTGGAAGTACGGGATGTGAAAGATGGTTTCGAATGGAAAATTAATTAGATCACAGAGAACCACAAAGATGAAACTCTGTGGTTCTCATTGATCCTCTGTGACCCAAAAAATAACAGCATAATTTGTACAAAACCCATAAAATAAAAATAGGCTCTTCCAGTATTGGCGGAGATGCACCCATACGTATCCAGTCTATGACCACTACCAATACAATGGATACGACCGGCACAGTTGATCAGTGCATCCGGATCATTAACGCAGGGGCTGATTTCGTAAGGCTTACCGTCCGCAACATCAGGGAAGCTAAAAATCTCAGCAATATTCAAGACGAACTCATGAAACGGGGATTCCATACACCCTTAATAGCAGATGTTCATTTTAATCCTAAAATTGCTGAGATATCTTCCTGCATTGTCGATAAGGTAAGAATCAATCCGGGAAATTTTGCTGATGGGAATATCAGGGAAAAATTCATTCCTTTACTCAATCTCTGCAAAGAACATCAAACTGCCCTCAGGATCGGGGTAAACCATGGATCACTATCTGGGCGTATATTGAAAAAATTCGGTGATACACCGGAAGGAATGATCGAATCTGCTATGGAGTACCTCAGGATTTGCCTGGATGAAAATTTCCCTGACGTGGTAGTGTCTGCTAAGTCAAGCAATAGCAGGGTCATGATTTACTCTAACAGACTGCTGGTAAACAGGATGCAGTCAGAAGGCATGAATTTTCCCGTTCACCTTGGCGTGACTGAAGCAGGAGAAGGAGAAGATGGCAGGATCCGTTCTGCAATCGGTATCGGCACTTTACTGACAGAAGGTATCGGTGATACAATCAGGGTTTCACTTACAGAAGAACCGGAAAACGAAATACCGGTGGCTCAAAAACTTTCGAGTCTGTATGCAGATAAACCAGAAACTCTGCCCGAAGATCTCGTATGGGATCCCTATCATTTTGTAAAACGGGAGACAAAGAAAATAAAAATGATCGGGGGAGGGAAAGTACCTGTTGTAATATGCTCTCTTCCAACTTTAAATAGAATCAGGGAAATCATTGATGATGAAATATCCGCTGACTTTCTTTTTTTATCCACACCGGCTCACATCCCTGATCTTCCTGAAGGAATTTCATTGATCACTGATTACAACGGCTGGCAAAAATACAGATCCGAATATGCAAATTTATTCCCGGTTATTAACCCGGAAGAATTTAGAAGGATAGGAAATATTTCCAGCTCACTTAACTTTTTACAGGCTTTCCCGGAAGAAATAAACAGACAGCTCATCAATACATTGAAAAACTTTGACAATATCGCGCTGATACTGATTCATCAAACCACTAACCGGACTAAAGTACTTCAGGCTTTCAACACTCTTGTACAATCAGAAATACCTGTTCCTGTAATAATCAAATCAGTTTATTCCGAAAGTGATAAAGACCTTTATATCCTGAAAGCTGCCTCTGAGCTTGGAGTGTATTTCACAGACGGACTTGCAGATGGGTTATGGATTCATAATCCGAATTTCTCACCTGCAGAAAACACACATCTTGCTTTCCAAATATTGCAGGCATCCAGGGCAAGAATCTTCAAAACCGAATATATAGCCTGCCCATCCTGTGGCCGGACACTGTTCAATATACAGGATACCCTTGCCGGTGTTAAAAATGCAACCCGGCATCTTAAACACCTTAAGATTGCTGTAATGGGATGTATTGTGAACGGGCCCGGAGAAATGGCTGATGCAGACTACGGATTTGTCGGCAGTTCACCCGGTAAGATTACACTATTTAAACAAAAAGAAGCCAGAAAGAAAAATATACCTGTTGAGCATGCAATTGATGAATTGATCGATTTAATCAAAGAAAATGGCGACTGGATTGATCCCTAAAAAGTAACAGCAGCAGTTGCAGCAGCAGTAACATTTATTTTTTAGGAATAAACTTCTCAGGGTGATCAACCATTCCTCCAAGCATTTTACCAATTTCTTCATACTTTACAATTAGATCAGTATATACTTCTTGTGAACAATAATCACAATCAAATGCAAAATCAAGCCAGATCATTGTTTCTGTACATTCACTATCTGCATCACTAATTTTGCTGCTGAAATGTTTAGGATATCTTCTTTTTCTTTATCCTTCACCAATATTAGTACATACTGATCTTGATGATTTTCTGATTTGATCAGTTAGTGAATATCTCTCCTCTACAGGGAATTTCTTAGAGATTTGAAAAATCTGCATGGCACATTTATAGGCCATTTGATAAACTTTTAAATTTTTATAACCTGTTTCCATGATTTTAGTTTTAAATTTGACATTAATAAACCTGCTGCTGCCACTGCCGCTGCAACTTTTATTATTAATCCCAAAACATGGAAAATATCGGTCAGGTTTAAGCATTTATTTTATTTTAGGATCCAAAATCTTTGTGATCCTCTGTGACCAATTAATATTCCTATCATGATTGATCTGAAAAATATTAAAAACATCATCCTTGATCTTGGAAAAGTTATCCTGGAGATCCACCTTGAAAAAACCATTAATGCTTTCAAAGAATTCGGTATTCCGGAAATCGACGATCTGGATATTGTATTCTCCAGGTATCCATTCTTTTATCAGTTTGAGATAGGGAAAATCAGTCCCCAACAATTTTTTTCTGAGATCAGGAAGGTCACAGGGAGTGAACTGCCGGACAAAACTATAGCTGATGCCTGGAACGCCATGATCGGAGGATTCTTTGAGGGCTCGATTGATACAATCAGGAAACTTAAACCCCATTTCAGGATGTTCCTGCTAAGCAACACAAATGCAATGCATGAAGAAGTATACAATAAACGGTTAAAAGAAGATCATGGAATTTCAAATCTCAATGAATTATTTGAAAAAGTTTATTACTCACATGATATTCATCTGAGCAAACCCGATCCCATGATATTTGAACATGTTTTGGAAGATAGTGGTCTTGTACCTGAAGAGACTTTATTTGTGGATGATATACTGATTCATTTAGAAAGTGCAGCAAAGCTTGGAATACAAACTTTCCATCTGAAACCTCCATTAAAGATCAGCGACATATTTGTTCAGGTCACAGAGAGCCACTGAGAATATTCCCTGTGTATCTCAATTAATCTCTGCGGTTCTCTGTGACCAATATTATATTAATTCATGTTAATCAACGGAACACCATACCAGACCATCTGGCTCGACGAAACGGATCATAAAGTCATCAAATACATCAATCAGCATGAGCTTCCTTTCCGGTTTGTCATTGATGAGCTCCACACTGCCAGAGATGCATATGAAGCCATCCGGGAAATGAAAGTCAGGGGTGCTCCTTTAATAGGAGTAACGGCCGCATTTGGTATATATCTGGCAACATTTGACGCCTGTAAGAAAAAGAATCCGGTTAATACTCTCCTTTCAGTTGCCGAACATTTCCTGACAGCACGCCCTACAGCTGTAAACCTTGACATGGCCGTGAAAAGGCAGATGAAAACGATCATATCCGCAAAAAATGCTGAAGAACTTGAAGAAGCTACATTGAACACTGCCCTGAACATACTCAAAGAAGAAAAAGAATCATGCCGGCAGATAGGCCATCACGGATTACCCATTATCAATGAAATTTATAAAGAAAAAGCCGGACAACCTGTTAACATCCTGACTCATTGTAATGCCGGCTGGCTGGCCTGTATCGACTATGGAACTGCTACGGCACCAATCTACGAGGCACACGATAAAGGTATTCCTGTACATATATGGATAGATGAAACCCGTCCCAGGAACCAGGGAAGCCGTCTCACGGCATGGGAACTGGACCACCATGGCGTACCACATACAGTGATCGTCGACAATGCGGGAGGTCATCTTATGCAAAAGGGATTGATTGACCTGGTCATTACAGGAAGTGACCGTACTACCCGTAACGGTGATGTGGCCAATAAGATCGGGACATATCTGAAAGCATTGGCAGCAAAAGATAATCGTGTGCCCTTTTATGTTGCATTGCCTTCATCTTCAATTGATTTCTCTATTAGAAATGGACTGAATGAAATCCCTGTTGAAGAAAGAGATGCTGATGAAGTCAGATACATCGGGGGATTGGTTGATGGACAAAATCAAAAAGTACTGATCATGAATCCTGATAGTCCGGTTTCAAATTATGGCTTTGACATAACCCCCGCCCGGCTGATTACAGGCTTAATCACTGAAAGAGGTGTCTGCAAAGCAAATGAAAAAGGATTATCAAAATTATTCCCGGAAAGAATGTAATATAAAGGCTTCTCGCAGATTTATACGCTGATTTGTGCAGATTATAGATTATTTACAATTCGAACAATATTGCTATTTATTGACATTGTATTAAAATTAACCAAGATCCCAAGTCTTTTATCTGTCAGTTTTAAGTAGGTTAATAATTGTTTATGATGAATATCTAGCAAAGAATCAACTGACTTAACTTCAATAACAACACAATTATCAACAAGAATATCCATCCGGAAGCCTACATCAAATCTAATACTCCGGTAATGCATTGGTATTCCAACCTGATTTTAAATAGAATATCCCAATTCCCTTAATTCATAAATTAGTGCTGTTTCATAAACTGATTCTAATAATCCCGGACCAAGTTCATTATAAACTTTATAAATTACCCCCTTACATCATAAGATATTCGATTTTCTTTCATGATCCTTTTTCTTAATCAGTGAAAATCTGCGTATTAAATCTGCGTAAATCTGCGAGAACTATCACCATATATACATTTATCCCAAAATCTTTGATTTATCGGTAACCGGCATCTGATTTTTTGAGTAACTTTTAAATTTTATTGATTTTTATGAAGATTGCCATTATTTCAGATATTCACTCCGACCTGAAGAGCCTGGAGAAAGCATTAACAATAATAAAAAAGAAAGGCTTCGATCAATTAGTATGCCTGGGTGACATAGTAGGATACAGTTATCACTACCATGAAAGTCTGGACGGCAGGGATCCAGATAGGTGTATTGAACTTGTTCAGGAAAACTGTGATATTATTATTGCCGGCAATCATGATTTATACAAGTCGAAACAACTTCCCGCATACCTTAAGAAAAAAAACTATCCTGACAACTGGTTTGATCTTGATCTGTCAGAACAAATGCAATTCTCAAAAAATGCAATCTGGCTTTATCATGATGAGATACAGGATAAGATCAATGACAAATATATTCCCTTTCTCTCTTCCCTGCCTGAAACACATATTTTTAATTGTGAGTTGTTCTCCATCCTTTTTTCCCATTTCCTCTATCCGGATCTGACCGGGTCAACAAAATTCTTCCCGGAGAATATTCATCACTTCAAACCTCACCTCAAATTTTTACGCCGGCATAAATGTCTTTACGCGATCATTGGCCATGGACACCTTCAGGGTTATTCCATAACCTCCGGAAAAAACTTCCGTTATAATTTTTTCGGAAAGATCAGGCTCGATCCGATCCGGCAGGTTATTATGGGACCAGCCATTACGCGTGGAGAAAGCTTAAACGGGTTCATGATTCTGGATACTTCTGTGCCGGAACTGGAGGTCATTCAAATATAATAGTACCCTACTCACCGGGTGACTAAAAGCCACCCGGTGAGTAAAAATTAAATTAACTTTGTATATTCATTTTAAGTAATTCAATAAAATGGATGAATCCGGTAAAAAATTCAGATACATTATCAGTTATATACTCCCGGCATTTTTAACCATTGCCCTTTTCGTCATCATTTTCTTCTTGATCATTATTCCCTGGTTTGAATCCAGCCTGTTTGACCGAAAACGAGAAATGATCCGCGAATTGACCTACTCAGCTGTTTCCATCATGGATGATCTGAACAATGATGCTGTTAATGGTCAAATAACACCCGATGAAGCCCGTAAACAAGCTGTCGGCATTATCCGGAATATGCGTTATGGCAAAGATCTGAAAGATTATTTCTGGATCACCAATATGGAACCAGTCATGATACTTAATCCTTTGAGAAAAGATCTCGAGGGAGAATTGCTAAACAACTATAAAGATCCGGAAGGTAAAGCATTGTTTATGGAGTCTGTCAGAATTGCCCGGGAACATGGTGAAGGCTACATAGATTATATGTGGCAAAGTAAAGATGATTCCACACGGATCGTTCCCAAACTATCATTCGTAAAGTTATTTAAACCATGGGGATGGATTATTGGAACCGGTATTTATATTGAAGATGTGAAACAAGAAATTTCAAGGATGAAAATCCATCTTGCTGCTATTTCATTCGGTATTATCCTGGTCATCACCATTTTACTTGCTTTCCTGATCAGGCAAAGTCTCAAATCAGAAAAGCTCAGGGAGCAAACGGAAGAACAGCTTGAACTCTCAAAAGAAAAATATCAGGCTCTTGTTGAAACATCTCCTGAAGGTACAATCATGTATATTGACGGCAAGTTTGTCTATGCAAATCCTGTTTTCCTTACTATGACAGGTTATGCACAGGATGAGATCCCCAAATTGGATTTCAGGGATCTTTTCATCATAAAAACTGATCCTGAATTTTCACTGGTTAAGCTTCACAAACTATTGAACGAATCCGGTGAAACAATGAATTTTGAGGCACAGACTATAAACAAAGACGGAAAACACCGGGATGTTGTTATCATGGCATCATCCATCACCTGCTTTAACAAAAAAGGCATCATCTTTATTACAAAAGATATCAGCCGGCAGGATAAATTTGGTATCGAGAAAACAAGACTGACTGATGAATTGCAGTCCTCACTCCTTTTAATGAATCTACCTGTTACATCATTCATGAAGGAGCATATAAAATGTAACATGAACCAGACTATATATGATGCTGCTACACTCATGAACCGTAAAAATCAGGGTGCTATTCTGATAACCAAGGATGACCGGAATTACATTGGTATAGTCACCGACTCTGACCTCAGAAACCGTGTGCTGGCAGGGGAACATCCTTTCACGAACCCGGTGTATGAAATCATGAGCTCCCCCCTGATAACCATTCCTGAACATGCCCTGCTTTATGAAGCAATACTTCTTGTGGAAGAAAAAGATATATCTCATCTTGCTGTAGCCAATAAAAAAGGTGATATATTAGGAATATTCAGCAATGAAGACCTGATCGAAGTACAGAGAAACTCCATTTCTTACCTGATAAAAGAGATTAAAAATGCAGAGACTCTTGATAATTTGAAAAGTATTCATGAGAAAGTGCCTTTTCTTGTCAAAACATTACTCGACAGCGGTGCCCGGATACAGAATATGACCCACCTGATCAGTACAATCACAGATGCCATTACAGAAAGGGTTATTGATATGGCCATAGAAGAAATGGGTGAGCCCCCTGCCCGTTTTGCCTTCCTTGCACTTGGCAGCGAAGGCCGCAGAGAACAAACCCTGGTTACAGACCAGGATAATGCCATTATATATCAGGACATCTCATATGATAAATTATCAGAAGTAAATAAATATTTTCTTTATTTCGGTCAAAAAATCAACCGATGGCTCGACAGGATAGGCTATAACTATTGCAAGGGAGAAATTATGTCCGGAAATCCCCAATGGTGCCAGTCCATTTCCAAATGGAAGGAATATTTTACAAACTGGATCACAAAAGAAAGCAGGGACAGCTCACTGGGCATATCTATTTTTTTCGATTTCCGGACAGTATATGGTGATCAGCAGTTTGCCGAACAACTCCAGACACACATCAATAAAACTTCATATAACCGTCCGGATTTCTTCAGGAGAATGGCTGACAATACCAAAAAGTACAAAATTCCTGTAAATATATTTAAATCAAGGGCTATCGACTCTCCCAGAGCAAAAACTGAAACAATTGATGTCAAAACAGGAATCATGCCTGTTACTGACTTTGCCCGTATATATTCGCTCTATCATAAAATCAATGAAACGAATACACTTCTCAGGTTTGATAAGATATTTCAAAAGGGTGAGCTGGCCAGGAAAGAATATGAAGTGATCACTCATTCCTATGATTTTCTTATGGGTATTCGTTTCAAAATCCAATTAACTGCTATCCTGAATAATGAGATACCTGAAAATATAGTTGGTTCACATGATTTAACCGAAATCGAACGAACCATGATCAGAAATATCTTCTCCCGTGTTGCAGCTTACCAGACAAAGCTGATTAATGACCATAAATGGAGCTGAGAAAATATTCAATACAATGTTCTTTATACTTCAGATTTTAGTACCTTAAAGCCCTCATTCATGAATCATTAAGATCATAAAAATAATCCCCGGAAAATGACTTCCCGCAACGGTACGCTTTCCATTATTATTCCTGCCTATAACGAGGAATCAACCATCGCTGCGATTCTGGATAAAGTGATCCGTGTCGACCTTGGGAACCTCAAAAAAGAAATCATTGTTGTGAATGATCATTCTTCCGATCATACCAGGGAAGCAGTGGAACGATATATCAAAGAAAATCCTGCCGCTGATATTAAGCTGATGAATCATGATAAAAATAGGGGAAAAGGTACTGCTTTGCAAACAGGTATCAGCCAGGCCGGTGGTGACTATTTAATCGTACAGGATGCAGACTTTGAATATGATCCTGATGAGTATCTGGTTTTACTCAGACCCATTCTTGAGAATCATGCCGATGTTGTTTTCGGATCGCGGTTCATGGGCTCCAATCCCCACAGGATACTGTTTTACTGGCATACAATAGGCAACCGTTTCCTTACCTTCCTGTCCAATATCTTTACCAACCTGAACCTGACAGATATGGAGACAGGTTTCAAATGTTTCAGGACAGAAATCATTAAAAGTCTAAACCTAAAAGAAAAACGATTTGGTTTTGAACCCGAGGTAACTGCAAAAATCTCCCGCATTCCCGGAATCAGGATTTATGAAGTAGGAATATCTTACTATGGCCGCAGATACGAAGAAGGAAAGAAAATTAACTGGAAAGATGGTTTCCGTGCGCTGTTCTGTATAGTTAAATATAACCTGTTCAGGAGAAAAACATAGAATCTACAGCTAAAACTTCACAAGAAAAGACCCTTTAAAATTGAACAGGGATACCAGTTTGTAAAAACAATATGGCGACAAAACCTATAAATAAAATTCTTGATTTAACAGGAATTTTATGAATTGTATTATTCATGAATCGATTAATATTTACTTAATATACTTCTATAACCCTGCATCACAATTTCAGCAAAGTTGCGACCCATGAAATTCTGTACAGCCTCATCATTAAATAATCCAGGAGATTTTCTCACTCTTTTATCGGTATGATTTTTATCATCACTGAGGCTCCTGAACATCCACCTGTAACCCCCGAAATTCCATGTTTGCCTTCCATATGGTGCATCGCTGGCACAGCAAAGGTTCCGGTTAAAAGGTTCACCTTTAAGCTGATAGTTGATCAGGTCACTTTCAATATGTGTATCTCGCTTGGCACTAAGGATGAATTTAATATTGGGATTACTCAATCCCATTGTCCTGGTTTCCAGATATTGTTTTTCAGCTTCCTTATAACTGGCTCCGCCACCTCCCATATGTACAGCTATTAACGGACGGGGATTCAGCTTTTTTGCAACTTTTTCCAGGCCACCTGCAGGAGTATAGGGAGTATCAGCACCAAAATGAAATGCCGGTATTGCACCGAGAGATATAATATGTTCCAGAACTTCGAAAACCATTTCACAATCAATAGGATACTTATTTTGTGCCGGATTCATTTTTAAAATCGGAAAACCAAAATTCTTTACACAAATATCAACCAAGACAATTGCTTTGTTCATACCAAGAGCTTTTGGATCGGTCCATCCTGCCGGTATGAACTTTTCAGGATATTTTATCCAGCTATCATAAATATACCTGTTTGCTTTAAGCAGGTTAGTGAAGTTACCAGCATGATCACCGGGATATACTGTAGCCGCGGGATTTTGCCAGATCAGTGACACATCCACCTTAGCCATTTTCATTTCCTGTATTAAATCTTCTGCACTGATTGGCTTTCCATGATAGTAATCATCTGTTGACATATACTTTTTTTTAATCTCAGGATCCATATTCTTAATATCTGTAATATGGGTATCAGCATCGATGATTAACCGGTCCTTATTCTTTTCCAGGAAAGTAAGACCATTTTCAATTTGTTTTTTCATTGTTTCAATACTTTCCAAGGTAATTATCTGAATATTATTTAGTAACCCTTAATGCTAATAAAATTTCTAACTAATTAACTCAAGTTGCTAGTTGCAGGTTGCAAGTTACAAGTTATTAAATATTAATTTATTGCGATTAAACATGTTAATTACAAATAATGGTGCAAATCAATTTCAATTTAATTAATGCTCTGATTTATAACACATTAACTTGCAACCTGTAACTTGTAACTAGCAACTTAGGTTAATTAAATTACAAATTTTTTATTGAAACATGGTGCGTCTCCATAAATATTTTAATATCTATATCTTTAACTTTATCAAACAATCATATGAAGCAATAAAGCACACCCCAGGCCAACGAGACCAACAATACTTTCCATCACAGTCCAAATGGCGAAAGTATGTTTGATGCTTACATTGTAATACTCTTTAAACATCCAGAATCCGATATCATTGAAATGGGAAAACAGCAGGCTGCCGGAGCCGGTAGCAAGAACCATTAGTTCCGGCATTACATCGGCACCCTGCACAATTGGAAGCAGGATACCGGCAGCAGTCATTGTGGCGACATATGATTTACATCTGCTCCATAAACGAATGAAACATACGTTGGGGCAGGATGTGGCGGCAGATAACCATGCGCAATAGAAAGAGTTGCAGAAAGCGGAATGCCGAGGTACATCAAAGGTAAGCGTGTTGTGGAAGAAAAAGTATAGATCAGTGGGATCATTACAAGAAAACTGGCATTATACATCATCGGCAATCCGACAAGAAATCCTGTGATCAAAATGGCATACTGGATATTTTTCACCCCAAAAATATCTGTCAAAGCATATGTGATGGTATGAGCAGCAACGCTTTCTTCTATCAGCTTTCCCAGCTATGTAATTTTACATAAATTTATTTTAACTGTATTCCATTTTTTGAATTAATAAGGTTTTGTCAAAACTAAATTTCAACCGTTTGAACTGATATATTTTTTATTTCTCGCACCTGCCTGCCGAATCCGCCAACTGCCAGAGCAGGAAGGTTTGCGAACTTAGCGCATCCTTTGCGCACTTTGCGGTTAAACATTTTTATAAGTTATGACACAGCCCCGGGACAGGGGGTTGAGTGAAGGGAACAGGGTGTGACTTAAATTAAGGAAATTAAACCCCCACTCTTAGCCTGAACATTTTATCATAGAAATATTTATAAACCCGGTTTTCAATTAACACATTTAATAAATGATTAAGTAAATTTACAGAAACATACTTTACATAACAATGGAACCATATTCACGCCGGTCGTGGATTAAAAAAAGCTTTGTATGTGCCATTCTCGGAGCTCTTAAGCCGCCGGTAATACCTGAAAAAGCATCTTTATCAAGACAGGGGAACTTACAACTTGCAATGCATCTTAGTTTGCGTAATCCTGATCGTCTCAAGATCTGCCGGCAGCTCGGTGTTACGCATGCTATCACAGGTGCACCGTTTTGGAACATCAGTCGTGATCAATATGAAGCAGCCGCAATAAAACTAAGGGATGATTTCGCTGAAGCAGGATTCACCATTGCCGGAATTGAAGGCCATCCTGTTCCTTTCGAACGGATCAAGCTTGGTCTTGATGGCCGCGACGAAGAGATCAGAAATACAAATGCCGCGATCCAAGCTCTCAGCAAGGCTGGTATCGATATGATATGTTATAATTTCATGGCAGGACTGGGCTGGTACAGGACAAAATTTGACCTCCCTGAACGTGGTGGAGCCATGACAAGCGAATTCAACAAGGAAGATGCGGATAAACAGGGATTGACCCAATGGGGAGAGATCAGTGAAGATCAAATGTGGGATAACCTGACCTATTTTCTTGAGCAGGTTATACCGGTAGCCGAGAAATACAACGTTAAAATGGCAGCACATCCGGATGACCCTCCCATTTCACCCTTACGCGGAATAGCACGTATTCTCACCAGTGCAGAAAATTTCCGGCGCCTGATGAATATTATTCCCAGTCCGGTTAACGGAATTACATTCTGCCAGGCTAATTTCAGAGCAATGGGTGAAAACATCTATGAGCTGGCCAGGGAATTCTGTGAGCAGGGAAAGGTATTCTTTATCCACTTCCGAGATATTGAGGGAACGGCTGAAAGGTTTCATGAAACATTCCATGATAACGGCCCCACAGATATGGCAAAAATGCTTGAAATCTATTCCAGATCAGGATTCAACGGGCCAATTCGTCCCGATCATGCACCGACACTTTCGGGTGAAGATGAACAAAGCCGTGGATATGGTATGCAGGGAAAGATATTTGCATTCGGATATA
Source organism: uncultured Bacteroides sp. (assembly GCA_964527875.1). Taxonomy (GTDB): domain Bacteria; phylum Bacteroidota; class Bacteroidia; order Bacteroidales; family SM23-62; genus LJUQ01. The sequence goes on from CAZGOR010000021.1 coordinate 15,890, forward strand.
TGATCGGTATTATGGATGCATTGAATATACCATATAAATAAATACAAATATATATAACAATAAATTAATTCATTGAACCACAAAACAACATAAGTTATTAAATTCAAGGCTTTTATAAATATCCGAACTTAGTAACGTGATTATTTTCAAATCTGATTATCAGCATCGTCATTTTAATAACACAATAGAATATTAAATAAATCACTATCTGGAGGAAATATCAATGCAAAAGGATTTAGCATCGGGAATTATAATTTTTACCCTGTATTTCACTATCCCGGGAACACTTTCGAAACGTGTTGAAGCCCAGACCGGTCAATGTGACCGTGATTATTTGAACGGCTTCATAGATCAGTATTTCGAAGCACTTGTGGCACATGATCCTTCCCTGGTGCCTCTGGCAAAAACGGTAAAATTCACTGAGAACGGACAGGTGCTGGAACCTGGTGACGGAATGTGGGGATGCGCCAGCGCTCTGGGCTCTTACAGGCTTTATTTCGCTGATCCTGAGGCAGGACAGGTTGGCTTTTTCGGCATAGTCGAGGAAAACGGGCATCCACAAATACTGGCTCTTCGCCTGAAGATTGAAAATATGCAAATCAGTGAAATTGAGACGATCGTCGCCCGCAAAGTTCACGGAACAATGGCAGAACCGGAAAAACTGGTTGACCAGCCTATCTTTAATGAGACACTTGCATTTTCGGAAAGGAGTACACGTGAAGCAATGATAGCAATTGCAAATTCATACTTTGAAGGGCTCGAGCAGGAGACAGATACAATTACCCCTTTCGATCCTAATTGCACACGGATTGAAAACGGCACTGTGACAGCAAATAATCCGGAAGGCGATCCTATTCACCGTATGACTGCAGGAGAACAGTTTGCTACCGGGTTTTCCAGGTTTATCACAGATATCCGGGAACGGCGGTTCCCGGTAGTAGACGAAGAACGTGGACTTGTTTATGCGATCATCTTTTTCGACCATGCAGGAACGGTTAAAACGGTCGAACTATCAGATGGCTTCACAATGACCGTACCACCACCTTACGATACACCTTACACGTACCTGATCGGAGAGTTGTTTAAGATCAAAAATGGTTTAATTCACCGCATTGAAGCTGTTCTTCTGCCTGTTCCATATGGTATGTCATCCGGATGGGTAAACAATTAGTATAAACTGTAAAACCATAAATACTATGAGAATTAATCCTGTTACTGTTGTTACAACAATTATCCTGCTGGTTACGATAATTGCTTGTCAGTCACCTGGAAATGATACCGGCCAATTATGTGACCGGGACTGCCTGAACGGCTTTATTGATCAATATCTCGAAGCTATCCAGTCACATGATCCATCACTCCTGCCCCTGACGGAATCAGTTAAATTTACCGAGAATGGTCAAAGACTTGTGCCTGGAGACGGACTCTGGAACACGCTCAGTGAAACCGGATCCTACAAGCTTTATATTGCAGACCCGGAGGCCGGGCAAGCCGGATTCTTCGGAACTATCAGGGAGAACGGCACACCTGCTATCTTGGCCCTTCGGCTGAAGATTGAGAAAAATAAAATCTCTGAGATCGAAACCATCGTGGCACGTGACGAAGAGGGTGCACTAAACCTGGAAAAACTGGGTGGGCCCCATTCTTCTTTTCTCGACACGATCCCCGTTTCCGAACATGCTTCCCGTGAAGAGCTGATCAGGATCGCGAACATGTACTTTACAGGATTAGAATGCAACAACGGAAAAGGAACATACCCTTTTACCGAGAATTGTAACCGGATCGAAAACGGTAAACAAACCACAAACAATCCGTCGGACTGGTCAAATCTTGAAAGGCCTGATTCACTGGAAAATGTCCCGATGGTTGACATCAATGCACTGGGATGCAAGGAACAATTTGAGAAAGGTTTTTTCAGGTTCGTATCCCGTATCAGGGATCGTCGCTTTGTGGCGATCGACCAGGAAAGGGGCCTGGTACTCACCTTTGTTTTCTTCGATCATGCAGGAAATATACCGGAAGTAACACTTTCCGACGGAACAACCATTCCTATTGGTGTCAGTCGCCCTTTCACATGGGAAATATCCGAATTATTTAAAATCGAGAACGGCCTGATCCGTCAGATTGAAGCAGTGCTCGGGGAAGCTCCCTATGGGATGAATTCGGGCTGGAGCAGCTGGGAAGATGGGTTATCAAGCCAGCCAAAATTGTAAGTCTGGAGAACAGAGTTTAACTTGGATTTATTAAAAATCTTGATTATAATACAATCCCTTATTGTCCCGGGAGTTATTAAATATAAAATCATATGATTATCAATAACTTAATAAATTAAGCAACACAACAAAATAATTTAATGATTTAATCTATACAATATTAATACCGTTATTTAATTATTAAACATTTTAATCGGCTAAACAAATGTTAATGAAATTATCAAGATGCTCAGCCATCTGCATTTTCTTTTACTTGCTCGCCTGTATTATGGCGTGTGATTCTTCCGATTCCCCCGGTCAGTATAGTCGTGATTACCTGAAAGGTTTGATCGATGATTATCTTGAAGCCCTGGTGGCACATGATCCCACCGGTCTTCCCCTTGCAGAAACGGTAAAATACACCGAGAACACCGCAACCATACCGATCGGGGACGGATTATGGGTAGGCGCAACGGAGATATCTGCTACATTTAAGATTTACGCTATCGACACTGTATCGGGACAGGCAGGTTTTTATGGCCTCCTGAAAGAAAATGACAATCCTGTTATTTTTGCTCTTCGTCTGAAATTAGAGAAAGGAAATATCACAGAGATTGAACATGTCGTGGCGCGTAACATCCCGGAAAGGGCTATGGTAAACCTTGTGAAACCAAGACCCGGATTTCTAAAAACTGTTCCACCTTCAGAAAGAGTCACCCGCGAAGAAATGTTTCGCATTGCCGATTCTTATTTCGAATCTATCGAGAACTGCAACGGTGATCTTGCTCCTTTTGCAGATGATTGTGAACGTCATGAGAATGGCATCCAGACCACAACAAATGCACCTCCGGATCCCGACTCGTTTGGCCCTTCGGAATGGGAACAATTCAGGCTTGCCATGGCAAAGATCGATGCACTCGGCTGCAGCGACCAGATGAATTGCGGAATACTAAGTTACATCACCATGGTCCGGCCAAGACGTTTACTTATCATCGATGAGGAGTTGGGCCTGGTATACGGTTTCCCGATGTTCGTTCATCGTGGCGATGTCAGAAAAATTAAAATAACCGGTGTCCCCGGTGTGGATACTGTCCCGATGCCCATTGATCCAATTAACCTGCAGGCAGGAGAGATCTTCAAAATCAAGGGTGGCGAGATACATGAGATCGAAGCTAATGGTTTTCTTTTACCCTATGGCTCTAAAAGCGGCTGGGATAAATAGAAAAAATACCGTCTTGAACCGGATCATTTTGAAGTTGAACTTCCCTTAAAGGAAGGTGAAAATGAGGTTTTGCTCCGTTCTGAAGTAACTGAAAGATGGGGATGGGGATTCTGGATGAGACTCGAATAAACAGGTTAACAAATAAAACAATCAACCTATGAGAACTTTAACTTTTTTAGCTATCCTGTTTTTATCAGCTTCACTATATTCTCAAAAATTTCATAGCTTGGCATTAACACCACCGATGGGTTGGAATAGCTGGAATAAATTTGGCTGTAACGTGAATGAAAATCTTATCCGTGAAACAGCGGATGCGATGATAGCCAGTGGTATGAAAGATGCAGGTTATCAATATATAATTAGGTTCATCATAATAATCCGTACTTGAAAAGCTAATATAAATTAAAAATTCAAAAAGATAAATTCAAACAATTTGTAATAATCTTTAAGGCAGGCATATGACGAACCATAATCAATAACATAAAGAAAAAAACCATGAAAAAAGCATTTCATTTCTTAACGGTTACTTTAATTGTCTTGTTCTGGACTCAAAATATTAATGGCCAACAAGAAACCGGAACAAAGGACTATCATGAATGGTGGAATGACAGGAACGTGGGCAGACCTCTCAATAGCCCCTATGCAAAAAAACTTCCCCTTATTGAGGTCAAAGGGAATAAGTTCGTTAATTCAACCGGAGATACTATTCTTTTCCGCGGATTATCGATCTCCGATCCCGATAAGGTTGAGCACCAGGGTCACTGGAATAAAGAACATTTTGTAAAAGTGAAAGAGATGGGGACAATGATCGTTCGCATCCCGGTTCATCCTGTTGCATGGCGGGAACGCTCTCCGCAAAAATACCTGGAGCTACTGGACCAGGCCGTTGAATGGTGTACCGAACTTGAAATGTATATCGTCATTGACTGGCATACCATCGGTAACCTGAAAATGGAACTTTTTCAGGATCCCATGTATAATACAACACAGCAGGAAACATTTGAGTTCTGGCGAACGATCGCAAGACATTATAACGGAAACAACACCGTTGCATTCTATGAACTGTTTAATGAACCTACGATCTACAGGGGACAGCTTGGCAGAATGACCTGGAGCGAATGGAAAAAATTAAATGAAGATATGATCCGTCTTATTCGTGCTTATGATACAGAAACAATTCCCCTGGTAGCCGGCTTTGACTGGGCTTATGATCTTACACCGCTTCATATTGATCCAATCGAAGCGGAAGGAATCGGATATGTAACACATCCCTATCAGTTTAAACGGTCGAAACCATGGGAACCGAAATGGGAAGAGAATTTCGGATTTGCATCAAACCAGTATCCTGTTCTTGCGACCGAATTCGGATTATTTATCCGTGAAGGTTCATCCATTATGGATAATGATTACGGAAATGCTATTATTCATTATCTTGAAAATAAAGGTATCGGTTGGATTGGATGGGTTTTTGATCCGGAGTGGGGGCCGAATTTATTAAAATCATGGGAAACTTATGAGCTTACCGGAGGTGGCGAGTTTTTTAAACAGGCATTACAGGGAAAAATTCAGTAGCTGAAATAAGATAATATTTTAGGTCCTTACTCCGTTTATTCCAAAGAACATGTCACTTTCCTATTTTTGCAATTAAAATGAACTTGTATTCATCTAAATAATCCAACTATGAAGAAAATATTTTTTCTAAAGTTTCTGATAATTCTGTTTACCTTATCAGCTTATACACAGGTAGACAGTATACTGACAGAATCAGAATTCAGAGCTTTTGAAAAGGATGGAAATGTTTTTGTTGCCTTTTCAGATGGGACCGAGAAGCAATTAACCTTTACACAAAAAGATGAAAAACCTACATTGTTAAAATCTAAAAATCAGGTTGTATTCCTGAGACATGAAAAAATTTTGCAAGGAGGAGTTGAATCTTTTAAGAAGAAAATCATGAAGGTAGGTATTAACACTTATTTTGAAGAAACCATTACAGAACAAAAACCTTTCAAAGATGGACTGGAAAACACTTATGATATTCTCCGTGTTGACAATCCTACATTATCTGCAGATGAAAATTTCCTGTACTTTATTACTGATCATACTGCAACTTCAAGTATATTAATTAAATTGGATATGGAAAGCGGAGAATGGCATGAATTATTCAGTGCGGAAAATTATGAATTATTGACCTCAGGACCATTCGAAGACTATTTTATAATCGCTCGTAAAGAATCTCCATCAAAAGGTGGTGGATTATTTTATTATCTTGTCGATGAAATAGGCAAGAAATTTAAGGAATTTGACAGTAAAGAAAGTGTGGAACAATTTAAGAAATCAATTGAATAATGCAGTTCTAGATTGAATCGTTAAGAAGGCTAAGGCT
>CAZGOR010000022.1:0-11919 GCA_964527875.1 uncultured Bacteroides sp.
TCTGTTCTCTGTTCTCTGTTCTCTGTTCTCTGTTCTCTGTTCTCTGTTCTCTGTTCTCTGTTCTCTGTTGTCGGTTGGTGTGTGTTTGGGCAATGGGTGGAAGGATATGTTTCCTGGTTCCTGTTTTGTTTCGACTTTCGCTATTTCGATTCTATTTCTATTTTCGGCTTTCGACTTTGTTTTTATTTTGTTAAGACTTCAATTTAGTTCAATATGTTGCATTTAAATAACAAATAAACAATCAATTATTTATTATAAATTAGCTATAAATTGTATTTTTGAAAGATCTTGTTTCTTAGCTTAGTTCTGAATGACCGGGAAATTTAAAATATTAACTGTTTTGTTGGTTTTAATATTCAGTTTGAACCTGGATCTTGTGGCACAGGAACAGACAAAGGTTGACAGTCTTGAAAATCTGCTGGCCGATGCAACAGATGAGGACAGATTCAGGATACTGCTTGAAGTTTCTTCTGATTTGATCAGGAGAGATCCCGAGCTGAGCCATGAATATGCAGATGAAGCCATATCACTGGCCAGAAGGCTTGAAAAGACAGATCTTGAAATAGAAGCACTTTTCAATAAAGGAATCATTTATGAAGGAAACGAGGATGATGAACATGCTATGGAGATTTTTTTAGATGTCCTTAGAATCAGTGAAGAGAAGCAATATGATAAAGGCCGGGCTGAAGCATTATTTCGTATCGGACGATCATATGCGTTAATGCGACAATATGAGCAATCCAGAGAGTATTTGAATCAGGCACTTGAAATGGCACGAGAAATCAATGATGGTGAGCTGGAAGGAATGGTTCTTTTCAACCAGGGAGAAAACCTGAGATACAAGAATGAATTCGATGAAGCGCTTGCCAAATATGATGAAGCTATTGAAGTATCGGAACAGGTAGATGATAAAACTAACATGGCAAACATCTATCACAGAAAAGGATTAATATATTATGCCCTGGGTGATTACAACGTATCTATTCAAAATTATGAAAAAGCAATGCAATACAGGATAGAACTTGGTGACCGTAGCAGGCAGGGCAGCATATTTCTTAACATTGCCAATGATTATTTTAACCTGGCTAAATATGACTTTGCTATTGAGAATTATCAGAAAGCTCTTCCAATATTTGAGGAATATAATGTAACATTTGGTATTGGTGCAGTTTATAATGGAATGGCATCAATATATTTCGAACAAAAATTCTATGATAAGGCACTTGAGAATCACTTCAAAAAGCTTGAGCTAAGCAAGGAAACCGGGAATATGATAGAAGTAGGCAACACACTGAATAACATTGGCATTGTTTATACCGTTATCGCTGAAGATTCCCTTAAAATATTATTTGGACCAGAGTACACAGATTCCATCATTGAAGAACCCACCGATAAATACTTAAATATCTTCTCACAGGCCCTTGATTATTATCAGCAGGCATTAGAGATACGGGAACAGGAGAATGACCGTGCCGGTCTTGCCAAAACGTTAAATAATCTTGGTACGGCATATTTACACGCCGGAAAGTTAAATAATGCCCAGGAATATTTTGAAAGAGCCAAAACCCTGAGTGAGGAATTGAATGACATCAATCAACTTGCTACTTCGCTGCTATGGCTTGGTGAAATATATCATTACAAAAATCAATATGAAAGGGCATTGTACTATTTAAATCAAAGCCTTGAGTACGCCCTTGAAATGGACATTAAACGGATTATTCAACCAGCTTACGAATGCATATCTGAAGTTTATACACGCATGGGCAATTACAAGCAGGCACTGGAATATCATAAACTGTACACTGCTATAAAAGACACTATTCAAAGGAAAGAAACCCTGGATATGATCACTGAGATGCAGGTCAAATATGAGACTGAGGCGGTGATAAAGAACAACCAGTTATTAACAGCACAATCGGAACTGGACCAGGCTAAAGTAAGACAGCAAAGGATCGCTATTTATTTCTTCATTTTTGTACTATTATCCATTTCCGCACTCGTCGTTCTGCTGGTCCGGCAAAACAACCAGAAAAAACAGGCCAACCTTGAGCTTGCCCAGAAAAACGCCCTCATCACTGAACAGAAAAAAGAGATCACAGACAGTATTCAGTATGCCAGCCGGATACAGTCTGCCTTATTACCACCCGGCGATTACATTGACAAACTGATCCCGGAACGTTTCATTATCTATATGCCCAGGGATATTGTCAGTGGAGACTATTACTGGATAACCGAGAAGAACAGAAAGGTCATCTGTGTTGCAGCTGATTGTACCGGCCACGGCGTTCCCGGTGCTTTTATGAGCATGCTCGGTATTGCTTTCCTGAATGAGATCGTCAGCAAACAGGATGATATGCATACGGATGAGATCCTGAATGAGCTTCGTGCCCATGTGATAAAATCTCTTCACCAGACCGGGAAAGAAGGTGAAAGCCAGGATGGTATGGATATCGCATTGTATATTCTCGATCTGGAAAGCAATAAACTGGAATATTCAGGTGCCAACAACTCACTATGTATTTACCGCGACAGTGAGCTGATCGAGCTTAAAGCTGATAAAATGCCGATTGGTATACATACAAGGGCCACCATTCCTTTTACCAGGCATAATGTTGATATCCGGAACAAAGATATGATCTATTCATTTTCTGATGGTTATCCCGACCAGTTTGGTGGCCCGCACCAGAAAAAATTTATGGTCAAGAACTTTAAGAATATCCTTTCCAATATTCACACCAAACAAGTAGAAGAACAAAAAGCAATCCTGGAAAAAACCCTTCATGAATGGATGGCTGAAACGGACCAGGTAGACGATATTCTCGTGATCGGCATCCGCGTTTAAAAAACTTATTTTTTAAGGTAACCGGATACTATCTTTTGAGCAGCCTGATAAGCACTTAATTCCCGTTTTAACAATTTCTTCTCATATTTCTCAAGCTTTTGCTTAATTCCCGGATGGTAATAGAAATCTGACTTTAAAGTTTCATCAATGAAGTCATACAAACGGTATACAGCCTGGCGGTCTCTGTTCAATTGGAAATACCCGTTCTCACGTGTCAGGTTGGTATAAGCAAGGATCGTTTTCCATATTGATTCAAGGCCTTTACCTTCTTTTGCAGAACAGGTAAGTGCTTCAGGGATCCATCCTGATTCAGAAGATGGAAAAAGATGTAAAGCATTCGTAAATTCCATCCTGGCTGTTTCTGCCTTTTTGACATTTGTACCATCTGTCTTGGTTATGACAATGGCATCAGCCATTTCCATAATTCCACGTTTGATCCCCTGGAGTTCATCTCCTGCTCCTGCCAGCATAAGAAGAAGGAAGAAATCGACCATTGAATGAACGGCTGTTTCTGATTGTCCCACACCGACTGTTTCAACAAAAATGGTATCAAAACCGGCTGCTTCACATAAAATGATGGTTTCCCGGGTTTTTCTTGCCACACCTCCAAGTGATCTTCCTGATGGTGAAGGCCTGATAAATGCATCCGGATCCTGTGACAGGTTTTCCATCCTTGTTTTATCACCCATAATACTTCCACCCGAGCGCTCGCTGCTTGGATCAATAGCCAGCACAGCCAGTTTTCTGCCCCATCCTGTAACTTTCTTGCCCAACGCTTCAATAAAAGTGCTTTTCCCTACACCGGGAACCCCCGTAATACCAATCCTTATCGATTGGGCAGAGAATGGGATACATCCTTCTATGATGGCGGATGCTATCTTTTGATGTGCTGGTAATGAACTTTCCACCAATGTGATGGCCTGACTCAGAATAGTGCGGTCATGATCGAGGATACCTTTTATATAATATTCAGGGTGGAGGATCTTTTTCTTCTGCTCGCGGTATTTCTTAACTGCTTCCGGATTGATGGGAGCCGGCCTGTCAACTCCAAAACTTACATGAAGAGCACTATTATTTTCCTTTTCCGATACCATATAACATGAATCTAGGTCTGCACAACCTCTCCCTTGACCCAGAGAATGGTCCTGGATTTTTTAGGATCATTGGATATAATAGTAATGGTTTTGTTTTGTTTGCCGATCCTGCCTGCAGAATTAAAAACCACTTTCAGCGTGGTAGTCTTACCCGCTTTGACAACTTCGTCAGCCGGACTGACTGCAGTACAACCACAACTGGCTTTGATATTCCTAATGATCAGATCTGATTTGCCATTATTCGAAATGATAAAATTATGTTCAACCTTTTCCCCCTGTTTGATCTGTTCAAAATTAAAAGTATTATTGTCGAAAGAAATAGAAGGTGCATTTTCAAGTTGTTCAGGGGTCCATGAAGAAAAATCTTCCTCGATCGTGGCACTGATCGTTAACCTGTTATTACCCTGGAACTGATCATTCAACAGTACATCCACACGATCGATCACAAAGCCCCATTCATCTTTCAGTTCACTGTTGTAACTGGCCTCAATCCTTCCCCTTTCATCAGGCTTCAGTGTTTCCGGAATGGCTTTAATCTTTATATGTCCGGGTACCCGGTTAAAAGTTACTGTAACCGGATTGTCAGAAACATTGATAATCTCCATAAGCCTTGTATTGGTTTGACCCTTCTTTATCTGGGCAAAACTCAAATGATTCGATTTCAGACGAATACTACCCATACTGTAACGGTATTCATCTTCGATCGTTTTCGGTTTGGGTATGACATCACCCTTGATCCGTAATACTTTATTGGGGGTTGTAGCATTCGATATAACGATCAGACTCTTATTGAATGGTCCTGGCCTGTTTCTCGGATCATACGTGGCACTAACAAATCCCTTTTTCCCGGGAAGAATGGGTTCCTTTGACCAGTCTGGCGAAGTGCAACCGCAACTTGCACGTACCTGGTTGATAATTAATGGTTTACCACCTGTATTTGTGAACTCAAAATTATATGTGACTTTACCGTTTTCTTCCTTGATGGTCATAAAATCGTGCACATCCTTATCAAATGAAATAGTTGGATCAAGTGTCTGTGAATAACCATCGGAAAAAGAAAAAAACAATGCCAAAATGAATAACATCATATACTTTTTCATAATAATAAACTTTTATTTAATTGAAAAATAATGTACGGCCTGCAATAGTGATAACTAATCACTGATCAATGTCTTATTATTAAAATCTTTCTTCAAGCCGTACAAAAAGTCAATATAATTTTTTAACACAACAAAATTAATAATAAAATGTTTTATTTGTATCGTTGGACATACTTTGTGGCATAATGGTTGCATACAATTCTCAATCAATAAATAATATTTACCTTTGATGTCAGTTTAGGTTAATCCTCATGAAAAGGTACCTTATTCATATTGCTTTTTCCATTCTTTTATTATTTGTCTCTATACAAGTATCGGGCCAATTTTATTATGGCCATCAGATGGCATTTGGAAAAAACAGGGTTCAATACAACGATTTTTACTGGTATTTCTTCAGGTATGAAAGATTTGACATTTACTTTAACCAACAGGGAAAAAATCTGGCTAATTACACTGCCGATTATCTTCTGGAAGAGATTAACCAAATAGAGAGCTTCTTTGATTATGAACTCGAGAACAGGCTGATCTTTATCATATACAATAAATTAACAGACTTCCGGCAGAGCAATATTGGTTTAATTACAGGCAGGGAAGAATATAATACCGGTGGTGTTACCAAGATTACCAGGAATAAGGTCTTTGTATATTTTGATGGTGATCATAAAAAATTCGAACAACAGATCAGTGGAGCCATAACTGAAGTGCTCATCAATGAAATGCTATACGGCAACCAACTTCGTGAAAATGTTACAAACTCATCACTGATTGAATTGCCAGACTGGTATCTGGAGGGACTCATTTCTTATGTTTCAAATAATTGGGATATTCATATTGAGGATAAAGTTAAAGACGGGATTTTAAGTGGGCGGTATGATAAATTTAACAGGCTGACAGGGGAGGATGCTGTCTATGCCGGTCATTCCTTCTGGAGATTCATCGCCAAAAATTACGGTGAATCTGTGATCCCGAATATCATTTACCTGACCCGTATCAATAAAAATTCCAATAGTGGTTTCCTTTATGTACTGGGCTTTACTATTAAAGAACTTTCCGACGAATGGAAAAGTTATTATCTCAATATATTCGACAAATCAAAAGCTGACAGGGAATTTCCACAAACGGGGAAAATTCTGAAAAAAACAGATAAAAAAAAGGTCTATACCCAGATCAGGATCAGTCCGGACGGAAATTATATTGCTTATGTCACAAATGAATTCGGACAATACAAAATCTGGCTTTATGATACACGGGAAAACAAGAAAAAGAAATTGTTCAAGCATGAACACAAGCTTGATCAGATCCCCGATTATACATATCCCGTGCTCAACTGGCATCCTACAGGAAGGATCCTTACATTTTTTACGGAAGAGGAAGGTGGACTGAAATTATATTTTTATATACCTGAAACGAAAGAACTGACTTCAAGGAACATGATTTTTTTTGAAAAGATCCTTGATTTTGATTATTCTGATGATGGACTAAAGATGGCCATATCCGGAATAAACAGAGGCCAGTCCGATATATATATTCATACACTTGCTTCCGGAACCAATGAGAGTGTAACGCGGGATATTTATGATGATATGAATCCACGATTCATTGAAAATTCTTCTGCTGTTTTATTTTCAACCAACCGCCCGGATGATACCACTGGTTATAATCAGCCAGGCAAGCCTTTGTACAATAAAAATCTGGTCTACAACCTTTATATCTATGATCTCAAGGATCCATCGGCAGGGATCAAAAAAATATCCGACTATGAGTTTTCTAATGATCTCAGGCCTTTTGAAGTCGAATCCAATAAATACATGTATTTAAGTGATAATAATGGATTGTACAACAGGCATATAGCGCGTTATGACAGTACCATCGACTTTATCGATACAACAATCCATTACAGATACTTTACCACATCTTATCCGGTCACTAACTATTCGAGGAACATACTTGATTATGATGTCAGCACAGAAACAGAACAATATGCCGATATCCTTTTCAAAGATGGAAGATACCATCTTTTCAGCGGAGAATATAATAAAGAACCGGGTTCATATTCAGGTGAATATGTAAATACACCTTTCCGGAATGATAAATTAGAAAAACTGGCCGAGATTGACAGTCTCAATAAAACCAGAAAAGAAACCGTTGCAATCACTGATGTTAAAGATAATCAAATCATTACAACGAAAGAGGATACACTTATGCTCGACAGGGCAAATATTGATATCAATAATTATGTTTTCGAGACCGAGAAGCTGAATTATTACAATGAGAAGTTCAGCAGTGATAATCTGAACCTGGTTCTGGACACCGTTCAGTTCCAAAGGCCTACACCAAGAATCTATGAAACAGCCTTTTACACAAATTTTCTCGCTACCCAGATCGATTTCAGCTTTTTGGGAACCTCATATCAACCTTTTACAGGAGGAGCTGTGTATTATAATCCTGGTTTTAACATGATGCTTAAACTGGGAACAAATGATCTTTTTGAAGATTATAAGATCACCGGAGGAGTCCGTTTTTCAGCTGATTTTGACAGTAACGAATACCTGTTCAGTTTTGAAAACCTGAAAAGAAGGCTCAACAAGCAATTTGTCTTTCACCGTCAGGTATTCAAAAGTATCGCAACTGTCGATGATGACGAATTCCTGGTAATAAAGTCATTCTCACACAACGGTATGATCATCCTGCGCTGGCCTTTTAGCCAGGTAGCGGCTTTTGAAGGCACACTGGCAGGCAGACAGGATAAATTTGTTTTTCTTTCAACTGATATTAATAGTCTGAACGAGGAAGATATCAATCATTACTGGGCCAATGTAAAACTGGCATATATCTTTGACAATACCCGTCATCTCGGGATGAATATTTATCAGGGAACCAGATTCAAAATTTTTGCAGAAGCTTATCAGCAGTTGAATCTTGAAAAATATGATCTGTATACTGCAGGAGCAGATTTTCGTCATTATTTCAGGTTGCACCGGACGTTGATCTGGGCCAATCGTTTTGCCACAGGAGCCTCTTTCGGTCGCAGCCGGCTGATATATTACCTGGGAAGTGTTGATAACTGGACAAATATTTCAACCCGTGTGGAGACTTTCGACAAAAGCATTCCTGTTGACTATTCGAAGAATTATGTCTTTCAGACACTTGCCACCAACATGAGAGGTTTTACACAGAATATCCGGAACGGTGATAAATTTGCTGTCTTTAATACTGAACTCCGGTGGCCTGTCATCCGCTATTTTGCAAATCATCCTATCAGTTCGAATTTCTGGAATAATCTTCAGTTGATCGGTTTCTTTGATATCGGGACAGCCTGGTGTGGAACTCATCCATGGTCGGGAGAAAACGCCTATGATAGTGAAATCATTGAAAACGGCCCGATTACAGTAACAATCGACACCAACAGAGATCCTATCGTTGCCGGATATGGTTTTGGGGTACGCAGTATGCTGCTTGGATATTTTGTGCGGCTCGACTGGGCCTGGGGTATTGAAAACGAAGCCATCCTCCCCAGGATATTTTATTTTTCACTGAGCCTGGATTTTTAACATCCTGAATTTATTTTCACAAACCTGATGGATCTGATCAATCAAATAAAAAATCTTTCAAAGGAATTGGCTCCTGATATCATTCAGATCCGGAGACATCTCCATATGCATCCTGAATTATCATATCTGGAAAGAGAAACATCGGATTACATCAGCCAGATACTTGATAAGGCAGGAATAGTTCACCAGAGAGGGATTGTTAAAACAGGTATCCTGGCTAAGATTTCCGGACAACTTGAAGGTCAGAAGGTCATAGCACTCAGGGCCGAACTTGACGCTCTTCCGATAGAAGAAATGAATGATAAGGCATACAGATCGGTGAACCGGGGTATAATGCATGCCTGCGGCCATGATGCACATTCTGCCAGCCTTATAGGAACAGCTATGATCCTCGATAAATTAAAGCACAGTTTTGGTGGAACCATCATACTGATTTTTCAGCCGGGGGAAGAAAAAGCTCCGGGAGGTGCAAAACTCATGCTCGAAGAAGGAATTTTTAATAATGTAAAACCTGACCTGATCCTCGCCCAACACGCTATGCCTTCAATGACATGCGGAACCGCCGGTTTTTGTCAGGGCACATACATGGCTTCCAGCGATGAGATATACATAACTATCAAAGGACGTGGAGGACATGCCGCTATGCCACATCAAATAACCGATACAGTATTGGCTGCATCACAAATAATCGTGGCTTTGCAACAAATTGTCAGCCGAAATGCTGATCCCTTCTCTCCGACTGTCCTGTCATTCGGAAAAATCAGGGCTGATGGAGCAGTTAATGTCATACCATCAGAAGTTTTCCTGGAAGGTACATTTAGAACAATGAATGACCGGTGGAAGAAAGAAGCCAGCCAGCAAATGAAAAAAATAGCAGAATCAATTGCCACCGGCATGGGAGCAACCTGTAAATTCAATATTGTGGAAGGCTATCCTGTATTATATAATGATCCTGAGATCACAGGCTTCTCAAAGGAATATGCCTGTAAATTCCTTGGTGAGAAAAAAGTGTTGAATCTTGAACCCCGCATGACAGCTGAAGATTTTGCATTCTTTGCACAACAGATACCGGCAACATTTTACAGATTAGGTGTTTCCAATGCTAAAAAAGGTATTTCAGCAGATCTGCATTCACCCTTTTTCGACATAGATGAAGAGGCCCTCGAAACAGGAATGGGATTAATGGCTTATCTTGCTGTTCGCCATCTGCAGAGGCTGTCTAAAAAATAGTATAAAATTCCAAAAAATCCTTTTTAACGGACCTTTTGATGTTTCAGGGATTATATTTTGATAATGTCAGGATCCTGTGGTAGTTCTTGTCATGCATAATATCAGCCAGGGATCTATCCGGATTATTCTTTGCATATGCCTCAACAATTCTCCAGCCGATCCACACCGCAGCCCTTGCAGGTGATTCACGTGTAAAATCCGCAGTAAACGGACCATATCCGGTAAATTTACTGATCGTCACCCGGTCTGTTTCAAACAATAATTTTTCCCCGATCAGATATTCCCACATCCTGTCCTCATTCATGATGCAAAACTGCATTTGTGATGAAGTAAATCCCATTACGAGACTATCAGGATGATTGGGAAGCATCGATTTGACGAAAAACATGATCTGGCCGTTATAAATCATATTCGATAAAAGGTTGTCCACTGAATCATTATACTCAAACTCACTCAATCCCCATGCCATCATACAATCCGAAGGGATCTTCCCGCTGTGCATATTCAGTATCGTATATCGGTTCAGCCCCAACTGAACATAATAATCTTCATCTCTGCCCAGATATTTGTCGAGGCCAATACCTATGATTCCTTCTGCTGTTACCACAGATTGATTAAACCGTGAAACATAGGTGATGATTTCAGGTATTTCCTTTTCAGGAAAATGATATTTATAATGCCGGAATGCGCCCGTAAGTTCTCTTTCCAGATTTGTCAGATCCGGAAAAACCTCCATGGTTTTATGATAAACCTCATTATTGAGATAATCCGTCAGGAATATTTTAAGATATTCAGGATAAGTTCTCTGTTTTGCATCTCCAATATTGATGATCTCATAATTATACAAATCAAAGAACTCCCCATATTTATTATAAAACCAGGGTATCTTTTCTTCAATACTATCATAATCCAGGGAAAATAAATCTATTTCAAACCGTTTTATTTTGATTTCAAGATATATGGAAGAAACATCGACCCGGTAAAGATCTTTCTTACACCCGCCAGTTACCAACCATATAGACCCTATTATAATCAAAGGACAAATAAACTTCCTGTTCCACTTCATGATTATTCTTTGAAAATTTTACTTTTGTATAGATTACCATGAGTAACGTTTAAATATATGAAAAAGTACTATTTATTCTTCATTCTCAGTCTGATTTCAACCGGACTCCTGGCCCAGAATCTTACATTTAGTGTAGTAGCTGATCCCCAGATCACATGGCTAAAAACAGATGTAAATCATGTGAGTAACGACGGTTCTGTTTTCGGATTTAATGGCGGATTGATTATTGACCGGTACTTTGCCGAGAATTATGCCTTTTCAACAGGGATATTTTTATGGCATACCGGGGGAAAACTTCTTTTTTCCGATTCAACGACCATAGGGTTCCGTACAGGTGAGGAAATTCTTGAACCCAACACATCGATGGTCTATCACTTGCAATACCTCACGATACCTTTCTCCCTGAAACTTCATTCAAATGAGATAGGATACATAAAATTTTTTGCCCATATGGGGATCAACAGCCACATCAGTATAGGAAAAACTGCCGATGTTTCCACTATGAACATTGATAACGTTGGTATTCCGGATGAGATTCAGTTTTTCAGCATGTCCTATTTCTTCGGAGGAGGAATTGAGTATTCCCTTGGCGGGAAAACGGCTATTTTATGTGGGATTTATTATACCAATGGATTCTGGGATGTTACAGTTGAGGAAGATTACAGGACCACCCTGAATGCCGTGTCACTGAGGCTTGGTGTCCGGTTTTAGATAATTATTCAACGGATCAAATCTGTACAGCCATGAAAATCGGTCTTGCCCAGTTAAACTATCATATCGGAAATTTTACTGATAATATTACGAACATTGCTTTTGAGATCAAAAAAGCACAGGAGAATCATACAGATCTTCTGGTTTTCTCTGAACTGGCTATATGCGGATATCCGCCTCTTGATTTGCTTGAGTACCGAAAATTCATCGATGAATGTATACAATCTGTAGAACAGATCGCTCATATCAGTACGGATATCGGAGTGCTCATCGGGGCACCCACAATAAATCCCGGGTCAACCGGTAAAAAGCTTCATAATTCAGG
>CAZGOR010000022.1:11929-21593 GCA_964527875.1 uncultured Bacteroides sp.
ATAAAACACTGCTGCCGACGTATGATATTTTTGATGAATACCGGCATTTTGAGCCAAACAACGAGTTCAGACTGTTGGAATTTAAAGGTATGAAGATCGCAGTAACCATCTGTGAAGATCTCTGGTATGATCAACCATTTGATTGTGAATTTGCAAATAACAGGCTTTATACCGTAAATCCTATGGAGAAGCTGATCACCCTGCATCCCGACCTGGTCATCAACCTTGCAGCTTCTCCATTTTCTTATACAAGGATTGAGATCAAACGATCTATATTTGAAAACACCGCAAAAAATTTTCACTTACCCTGTATATATGTTAACCAGATTGGTGGCCAGACTGAATTGATATTCGAAGGCGGGTCACTCGTCATCAATCAACAAGGCAAAATAATTAAGGAACTTAAATATTTTGAACCAGAGACTTTTTACATTGATACGAATGTCCTTTTCAATGAGAAACTGAAGCCGGTGGTTTATCCTGAAAAAGATACAACTGAGATGATCCACGATGCAATTGTTCTTGGGATAAAGGATTATTTTAACAAAAATAATTTATCAGGGGCAATCATCGGACTTTCCGGTGGTATTGACTCAGCGGTCACAATGGTACTTGCCGTCCGTGCACTCGGGAGCGACAAAGTGCATACACTGCTTATGCCTTCTGATTATACCGCTGAACATTCCCTTAAGGATGCGATTGCTCTTTCAGAAAAGCTTGGAGTCCAATATGATACCATCAACATACAAAAGATATTCGACCTGGTCAAAAAGGAACTGAAACCTTTATTCAGTGGCACCCCGGAAGATGTCACTGAAGAAAATATACAGTCGAGGATCCGAAGCATACTCTTAATGGCCTGCTCCAACAAATTTGGGAATATATTACTGAATACAAGCAATAAAAGTGAAACCGCTGTCGGTTATGGGACGCTTTACGGAGATATGGCTGGAGGATTATCTGTTCTTGGAGATGTATATAAAACTGATGTATACCATCTTGCCAATTATATCAACAGAGAGGAAGAAATCATTCCTTCCGGTATCATTATCAAATCTCCATCAGCCGAGCTTAAACCAGGGCAGAAAGACACCGATTCACTTCCCGACTATGATATACTTGATAAGATCTTATTTCAATATATTGAATATAAAAAATCCCCGGAGGAAATCAGCAATAGTGGCTTTGAATATGAACTTGCCGAACAGGTTATCAAAATGGTCAATCAAAATGAATTTAAGCGATATCAGACACCCCCGGTACTGCGAATATCTTCAAGTGCTTTCGGGCAGGGAAGAAGAATGCCGCTCGTGGCAAAATATTAATTGAATCTTTTTTTGTAAATTTGAATGTTTTATAACATATTATTTTCTGATGATGGAAGACGAAAAGGTTGTTAACAACTGCATTGAAGACAGGATGTCTATATTCGCGTTTCTCACATTACAGGAAAGAGAACTGCTAAAGAAAAACTACACTTACCAGAAATATAAAAAGGGAGAAATCATATTTAAAGAAGGTGATAAACCCACCGGACTGATCTGCTTGTCTGAAGGTAAGGTAAAAGTTTTCAAGGAAGGTGTCGGGGGGCGTGAACAAATAGTAAGAATGGCCAGACCAGTTGGTTTTATTGGTTATCGGGCACTCTTTGCAGAAGAAAATCATTCTGCCACAGCCGTAGCAATCGAAGATTCAACCATCTGTGCAATTGATAAAGATACCATATTCAAATTGTTAAGATCTAATCCTGATCTCAGCCTGAGTATTATCAAAGCATTTGCAACTGAGCTCGGTTTTTCCAATAATCGCACTGTTACGCTGACTCAGAAGCATATACGGGGAAGACTGGCCGAATCCCTGATATTCCTTAAGGACACATATGGTTATGAAAATGATAAAAAAACCATCAAAATATATCTCTCAAGGGAAGATATAGCCAACCTTTCAAATATGACAACCTCCAATGCCATCAGGACACTCTCAACCCTGGCACAGGAGGGTGTTATCAGTGTCGACGGCAGAAAGATAAAAATACTCAATCTCCCGGAACTTGAAAGAATCAGCGAGCTTGGTTAGCATATCTGTTTTGATTAATTTTGGAGTCATTCTGGTA
Source organism: uncultured Bacteroides sp. (assembly GCA_964527875.1). Taxonomy (GTDB): domain Bacteria; phylum Bacteroidota; class Bacteroidia; order Bacteroidales; family SM23-62; genus LJUQ01. The sequence goes on from CAZGOR010000022.1 coordinate 14,043, forward strand.
TACTGTAAACGCTTATTTATTTCAGGATGGACTGGATTGTTTTCGCAATCGCTTACGGCTTAATATGGTTGCTTTCCTGGCTCCCCTCAAGATTCCTGTATTTGTTTTCCGATTTCTGTGCATTTCTCCTCTGGTATGTCTTTCCCTACAGAAAAAAAATCGTCCTGAAAAATCTTACTCTATCGTTTCCTGACAAACAACCCGCTCAGATCAGAAAGATTGCAAAACAATCTTATCATCATTTCTGTGATACGTTTATTGAAGCAATGGCTGCCATGCATATGAACATGGAAAAGCATAACAGAAAGTACCGGTATACAAATATTGATCTGTTGAAAAAGATTTACTCCTCCGGAAAAGATATCATATTAATTATAGGTCATCATGCCAATTGGGAATGGCTTTCATCATTGCCCCTGCATACAGAATATAAAATCCTGGCGATATATAAAACCCTTCATAATAAATACTTTGACAGGCTGTTTATCCGGTTGAGAAGCAAATATGGTATCATCCCTGTTACGAAAGAAAATACACTGAGGACAATTACGGATTACAAGAAAAAAAATATCCCTATTTTAACTTACTTTCTGGCTGATCAAAGACCAAGATGGAAAGATATTCAATACTGGACTACCTTTATGAATCAAATCACCCCGGTTATTCTCGGACCGGAAAAAATTGCAACAAAACTGGACATGGTCGTTGTGTTCTTTTATATAAGGAAGGTCCGGAGAGGATTTTATGAATCTAAGTTTGTTCCGGTTGTTATGGAGCCGCACAATATCAAGCCTCACGAGATCACTGAAAAATATTATCAAAACCTGGAAACAATGATCAGGGAAAAACCTGAAGATTACCTCTGGACTCATGACCGATGGAAACATACCAAATTGTATGACCAGTATCTGAATGCTTCAGTTACTGAAGTACAACAGTAATAATTACCTGGACTACTTCCAGAAACCTGCAAACAGAATTCTTCCGGTTAGATAATCATACTTATTATGGGTATGATAATCAATTGATTTTATCTTACAGTAAAGCCAGAGGAACGGGATGAGGAAGATATACAGCTTTGAGGTTGTTTGTCTTTTGTCAATTGAAAAATCCAGTTTCACGAATCTTTTACTCAAACCAATGTTAACATACTGGTCAATAGTCAGTGATGAATAATGCTGTAAACCATCATATTGCTGATGATTAAGGGGTTTAAAAGAATAGAAGAAACCTGAGAAAAGGAACCTGACCCTGGATTTCAGCGATAAAATATTGGGTGTGGAAAATAGCAGTACACCATTCTTTTTTAGTACCCGGTAAGATTCATCGAAAAATTTCACATGATCATGGATATGCTCCATAACTTCAATAGCTATTATGATATCATATGAATCTGATTCATAAGGCAACTCTTCTGTAACATCAGCCTTTTTACATTTGACTTCCTTCAAATAAAATTTCTCCGGGAACAGATCACACGCCGACACATTGTAACCTTCATTATAAAGTCTTTGAGTAAATGCACCAAATCCCGCTCCAATTTCAAGGATTTTTGGATTGTTAAAATGATGGGATATTCGTTTGAAAAATTTATAAAATCTCTCATGTATTCCCGGCATCGTAATGGGAATGATTTGTCTTTCTATCATATTTTTTAATATGGCAATTCTTCAAGCAGGTCTTCAACCTTTTTTAATGCTTTATGAATTGTAAAATACTTTTCCACACGTTCTTTGCCCTTCCTGCCAAATTCTTCCCTTAATTTTTTGTTTTCAAGAAGGGTGGTTACTTTTTCTGCAAGTTGCTCAACATTACCTTTTTGTACAAGGAAGCCTGTTTCCCCCTCATCAATGATCTCTGCTGAACTTCTGATATCAAAAGCAATAACAGGCTTCTCCTCTGCCATCGCTTCGACCATGACATACCCGAAACCTTCCCAGAGCGATGTCAGGAGAAAAATATCAATTGTTTGGTTGAAACTTCTGATGTCTTTTACAAATCCGAGAAATTTCACTTCCCTGTCTACCTTATATGCCCTGGCTATTTTTTCAAGTCTGTTTTTCAGTTTACCCATGCCGGCAATAAGGATTTTAAACCGGATTTTCTTCTCTTTAAGGATACGGGCCAGTTCAAGAAGGTAAACATGTCCTTTCTCCTCAGTAAGACGGCCGGCATTCCCCAGGATGATCTCTCCATTGACCCTTTTGTAAAGAATCCTTGATTTTGACGACTTATATTCATCCAGATCAATCCCGTTATAAAGGACTCTGATCTTATGTCTATCTATCAGATTGGGATTATTAAAAAGTATGGTACGTTTTGTCTCTTCAGAGTTTGCTATGATTTCAGTTACCAGATGTCTGTAAATAAAACGGTTAAGTACTGTATTACGAATAGGGATCGCACTACCTCTCCGGTAAATAACATTTTGTATTCCGGCAATCCTGGCTGCCAAACCCGCTGCTTTAAGATCTGAGGACAGATTAATAATAAGCGTCTTGGTCTTTTCTCTCTTTAATATCCTGGCAATGGTCGCCACAGTGAAAGGATTGAGAAAGCTCAGATTAGACACATTAACCTGGTATACACGAAGTGAAGTATTCTTTAACCGGGTATATAACTCGCTGTTTTTGCTGGTAATAACAAATACCTGATATCCTGCTTTTTCAAGACGGGTGGAAATATCCAAATGCCATTTTTCACCCCCACCCCACGAATGAAGACTGTTAACAAAGCATAGCCGGTTTGTCTCAGATCTTATTTTTTCTTTATGGATCCTTCTTAGTTTGGAATATTTCAGAAATGTTTCATGAGCTGAATTGACACTGATAACCAATCCATTAAAGCCATCAAGAAACCCCAGTTTAATAAAATAGTCTCTGAAAAATCTCCATAAAGGATTGATAATAATATTGAACCTGGAAGCCCTTCTACCCTCCTTATAAAATGATGTTGCGACAATATCTGAAAACTTGTTGATCTGCTGAACGTGTTCATAAATAGAGTAATAAGAAAAATGCAGAAGATCTCCACTGAGAAATTTTTTAGAACTACCTTTTTCCAGAATAAATCTGTCATGAGGGTTCCTCCCCCCCCAGCTACCTTTCCTGCTATCCCATAATCTCACCTTACGGGAAGGATACCAGCTTGAATGCCTGATCCATTGGCCACAATAATTTGTTAAACGGTTAAAATAATACCCATCATGTTTCCAGTTATTTTTTACCTTGAAGATGGATTTTTTTAGTTTTTCAGAAAGAACTTCATCAGCATCAAGTGAAAGGATATGCGGATATTTTGCTTGTGTTATTGCCCAATTCTTTTGTTCGATATGCCCTTCAAAGGAATGCTGAATAAACCGGATCCCGTATTCAAGACAGATCTTTTCTGTATTATCAGTGGAATACGAATCAACAACCACAATATCATCAGCAATACCTTCAACCGAATCAAGGCATCTGCCAATATTCTTTTCTTCATTGTACGTTATGATAACTACAGATATCTCTGGCATAGATGTAGTTATTTTTTACTGCTTAACTTGCGTAGTTCTCTCAGCTTTACCTGCTTAAGAAACTCTGAACAGCCCGAAATTACTGCATTGGTCATCCCATAAAATCCATCCATGAATCCCAATTTTACAAAAAAAACAGTTACAAAATTACTCAAAGGTTTAATAACAATACTGATTACGTTTGTTCTTATACCTTCTCTGAAGAGTTTCTTAGCATCTGCTTCTGTAACATCATTGACCGTCTGGATATGTTCCCACATGTTTCTGTATTTAACGCAAAATAAATCCCCCGCAAATGAACCGATCATTTTGTTTTCACCAGTAACCGTAATTTTTTCAATTTTACCATCAATATGATATCCGACCTGTCGTTTCAATAATCTTACCTGAAAATCAGGGTACAATCCTGAATGTTTCATCCATTGTCCGTAAAAATTTTTAATAACATTCAACCGGTATGCATCACAATCTAATTTTTCCCTGCTACTGAGTAAAGAACTCCTGAGTTGCCCCGACAAATATTCGTTACTGTTAAGGAATAAAATGTAATCCGGCTTTGTACCCTTTATTGCCTGAATCAGGCTTCTGCTAATTCCTCCTGATCCAACTTTCAAATATTTATAATGATTGTCCTGGCATTTCATCATCACCTGTTCAGACTGCAAAGGATCCAGAACAATTATGCCATCGGCAACCTGACTTGTTGTTTTCAGACATTTTTCAAGGTCATCATCCACTTTTTTACAAATGATAATTGCAGTGATTGTTGACATATTTATTATTCCTGATAATAAATCCGTTGCACCCTGCCAGAAATGCCTGTTAATATTTCATAGGGTATGGTATCCAGTAATTCCGACATTTTCCAGACCGGCATATGTTCACCAAAAATAATCACTTCATCACCTTCTTCCGCATCTACGGAAGTGATATCAATAAAACACATATCCATACAAATATTCCCTGTTACCGGTACTTGCGTATTATTAACAAGAAACCTGCCTTTGCCATTACCGAGTCGCCTGTTAATACCATCTGCATATCCAACCGGGATAATTCCGATCCTGCGGTCACTGGCTGCCACATTATCCCTGCCGTATCCCACTGATTCTCCCTTTAAAACGTTCCTTATCTGGGATATAGTACTTTTCAATGTACTTACATTTCTCAGATTATGTTGTTTCAATGTACTGATACCATATAATCCGATACCAAGCCTGACCATATCATATTGAGCTTCGGGGAATCGTTCGATTCCTGCTGAATTCAAAAGGTGTCTTTTAATCCTGTAAACAAAAGCACTTTGGAGCCGTTCACTCACAGAATCAAAGAGTGAGATCTGCTGTCTTGTAAAGTTATCATGTTCAGGTTCATCTGCAACTGCAAGATGAGAAAAAACGGTCCTGACTTCAAGATGTTCATGTTCCCTTAAAAATCCGGTAAGTGAATCCATTTCATTTTCATTAAAGCCAAGCCTGTGCATACCTGTATCCAATTTAATATGAATGGGATAACGTACAATATTTTGTTTGGTTACAATTTTTTCAAAACTTTCCAGACTTCTGAAGTTATATATTTCAGGCTCCAGGTTATGTTCGATCATCAATTCGAAGCTGGTGATATCGGGATTCATCACAAAAATTGGCAGGGAAATACCTGCTTTCCTGAGTATTATTCCTTCATCTGCGAAAGCAACACCCAGGTAATCAACTTTCTGATATTGAAGCACATTTGCTATCTCCCATGAACCACTTCCATAAGAAAAAGCTTTTACCATAACCATGATACCGGTTCCTGTCTGGAGCCTGGAGCGAAATACATTGAGGTTATGGATCAATGCACTCAGGTTTATCTCCATGACAGTCCCGTGAACCTTCTGGCGAAGTGCAAGGCTGATATTCTCAAAATGAAACGACCGGGAACCTTTGATCAGAATTGCTTCATCTGCAAAATTATGTTTCCGCAGCTCTTTTAAGAACTCATCTGTGGTTATATAGAATATGCCCTCCTGAAACTGGTTTTTTTGTCTTGTCAGAGCTTCTCCAATACCAAAAAATCTGTTGATGCCTTTCACTTTTATGATCTCTGATACTTCCCGGTAAAGATCAGTCTCGCTCCTGCCCGACTGGAATATATCAGACAGTATAAGGGTTTTTAATGAATGCTGGTTTTGCTGATTCAGAAAATCCAGGGCAATGGTCAATGAGGCAAGATCAGAATTGTAGGAATCATTGATCAGGGTACACTGATTAATCCCGTTAATGAGTTCCAGCCTCATTGCAACAGGAGTGAGTGTTTGAAGGCCCTTTTCTATAAGTTTGATATCAACTTTCAACCATAACAGACAGGTAACCACATGTGAAATGTTTTCCAATGATGCATCATCTGTAAAAGGTACTTTAAAAATCCAGGTCTTGTCATGACAGGAAAACTCCAGGGAAGAAGATCCCCCTTCTTGTCCAATCCTTTTCACAACAACATCTGTATCTTTTCCGGAGGACCAGGTAAAGCATTTCTTCTTTTTAAATAACTCCCTGGCCACCCGATCGATAACTTCATGATCCCTGCAATAGATAATGGTCTTGCATTTATTGAATAAAGCAATTTTTTCACGTGCCTTCTCTTCATAATTCCTGAAATGCTCCTGATGAGCTTCCTTGATATTTGTGATGATGCCGATATCAGGACAAATAATGGATTGCAAAAATTTCATTTCTCCGGGTTTTGATATCCCGGCCTCAAAGATCCCAAGATCATATCCCGTATCAAGCATCCAGACCGACAGCGGTACTCCAACCTGGGAATTATAGCTTTTCGGACTCCTTATTACCTTCCTTGATCCCTGTAATACCTGGAATAACCATTCCTTGACAATCGTTTTTCCATTACTGCCGGTAATACCTATAACCGGTATGCTAAATTGTGACCTGTGATAACGCACAAAATCCTGAAGTGCCCTGAGTGAATCTGTTACAATAACAAAATTTGCATCCTTAACTAACTGATGTTCCGGATTTAAATCCTCGACCAGAAAATTTCGAACACCCCTCTGTATCAATTCCCCGATAAACCTGTGTCCGTCATTCCGCTCACCCCGAAGTGCAACAAAAAGAGTATCTGCAGTTGAAGATAATGTTCTGCTGTCAACCGAAATGTGCATAAATGAAGAGAACGGATCCCCTAAAATCTTCCCATTCGTCGCTTCACAAAGTTTATCAAGAGTATAGGATATCATGATAATGCTGTATTATAATATTGTGATGTAACTATATGGATATTTATCTTTGCTATTATCGTGAAATGCCTTGATTTTATAATTATTTTTGTAAAATTAAAGAAATAAAAACAGCAAGATCATTTAAAGAAGACTTATGACAGCAAAAAAAGGTATTGAGGAACTACTATCTGAACTTGAAAAACTAAAAAAAATTATTATTCAGTATGATGACCCGGGGCTGATCCCGAAAATTGAGCGTGATATTCTGTTGACTCTTATGCGTGATCTTTACGATAAAATACTTGCTTTACCCGTTGTTGCCCGGGATATTGAAGAACCGGAAAAGACTATCACACCTCAAAAAGAACCAACAGAAACTGCAAAAGAACAGGAAGAAAGAATTGAATTCGTTGATGAAAAACCATCTGATGAGTCAACCGCTGTCAAAACACCTCAGATTGATGAAATCAATGAAGCTCAAAAAAAAGATGAGAAAGAGACTAAAAGAACTGACGAGAAACAAAAAGAAAAAACCAAAATCCTGGCTGAAAAATTTCAGGGTGGCAGGCAGTATGTTTACGAAAGTCTGACTGAAAAAACTTCAAAACAAAATGTCTCGACCAAATTACAATCAAAACCAATTTCTGATATTGCTGCATCCATTGGAGTAAATGATAAATTTAAGCTGATCAGGGATTTATTTAACGGTGATGCTGAAACATACAGGAAAACAATTGAAATACTGAATAATTCCACCAATTTCAATGATGCATTCAATTATATCACTACAAATTTTAACTGGGATATGGAAGATGAATCT
>CAZGOR010000023.1:0-21396 GCA_964527875.1 uncultured Bacteroides sp.
GGGCAATTCAAAAGCAAAAGCCTTTCATTCGCTATGCTCATGACAGTCTTTTTTGTTTGAGATCGAACCTCAGGCAAGCCTGGGTTCTCTCAAACAAAAAATCCTGCTGCAATTGCAGAAAGGCTTTTGCTTTTGTCGGGGTGAGTGGATTCGAACCACCGACCTCGTCGTCCCGAACGACGCACGCTAACCTGACTGCGCTACACCCCGTTTATAGAACAAATTTCGTTCTGACTTTCTGCGGTGCAATACTTCACAATGTTTGTAATATCCCGAAATCGTAAATATTAAATGACTTCTTCCCCTTTTGATTCTTCCCTCTCTCGCGAGAGAGGAGGGGACAGGGGAGTGAGTCCGCTTCATGCAAAGATATAACAAATTACTTCCCAAAAACCCGGACGCATTCATCCATCAGCTCCTGCTTATCAACCGGCACAACCCCCACTTTCTCACATACCAGTCCGCCTGCAAGATTTGATATGGCAGCAATGTATTCTATATCCAATCCTGCTGCCAGGCACAACCCTGCCAGGCTGATCACTGTATCTCCTGCCCCTGAAACATCTGCAACATCACGGATCTCTGCCGGTATATGATAATAGCCCCCGGCAGTACTGATAAAAACACCCAGCTCTGATAAAGTAAGCATCACAATCCCAATATTCAGCTGCTCATGGAGGTATGTTCTGGCAATATCATAGATCCTGCCATAGTCACTCTTCGGGCAATTTACATTCAATCCCCTGATAAACTCCCGGAAATTTGGCTTAAACAAATTTACATTTTTATATTCAAGGAAATTCCGGTATTTCGGATCTGCCAGAACAGGTATGCCTGCATGCTTTGCATTATTCACGACACTCCTGATCAGCGTTGAGGTAACTGTTCCTTTATCATAATCCTGGAAAATAATGGCATCTACCTTACCCGTTGTAAGGAGTTCTGAAATCTGCTGATCGAACATTTGTTCTGTTTCAGGAGAAAGAGGAAATTCAATCTCTTCATCCACCCGAATAAGATGCTGCCTGTCACTGATAATCCTTGTTTTTACGGTAGTGATCCTGGATTGATCAATGAGTATGCCTACATCTGAAAGATTTTCTTCTGTTAACAAATCAATAAAATCCTCTTTTCTGTCATCATCACCAATGACAGAACAAAGGATCGGTGTTGCTCCCATGGCCTTGATATTGAGGGCTACATTCGCTGCACCCCCCAGCTGGCGTTCCTGATTATGAATACTGACAATCGGTACCGGTGCCTCCGGGGAAATGCGTTCAACTGTTCCCCAGATATAGGAATCGATCATGACATCTCCTATGACCAGTATCTTCAGATCGTCAAATTTTTGAAATGCCGTTTTTATTTTTTTTATTTCCAATGGAAAAATTATTTAACAAGGTATTGTAAAGATTTTGGATAGCGATCTGTCATTTCTTTACAAATAATTTTAATAATGTTCTCGCTGATTAACACAGATTAAATCGCAGATTAATGCAGATTATAAATTCAGATTAAGTGATCTGCGAAAATTTACGGTTCAATCTGCGCCAATCTGCGAGAACATATAAATAATTGATTTTAATTCTACCCTCAATTAAAAATCATACTAAAGATATAATTTTTCGAAACAATCTATTATTCCAGGAATCCCAGAACATTAATAACTAATTGGTATACAATGACATTAATCTTATATCAAATTAAGGCATTATTTGCTAATACGGATCAACATCAGGAATCACGTTAAGACCTTTATATTTCCCTGACATCCCGTAATTAAGCAATACATGATGGATTTTTTTCTTGGTCTCATTCAAATGAATTGTTCGTGGTATCTTTACGAGAATATCCTGAATATTCCAATTCTTAACTCTCCTGACAATTGGATACTGGGGGCCGAGGATATACAATCCGGCTATGCCGGACAACTCATTAGCCATTTCTTTCGCGGCCTTATCAAGGATGCTGATGTTATGGTGTTTCAGTGATACCTTAATCAAACGGTAGAATGGCGGATATTTGAATGATCTTCTTTCGGCTATCTGATTCTCGTAAATGGCTTCATAATTGTTTGAAAGAACATTTTTAATAACAATATTTTCAGGATCTGAAGTCTGTAAAATTACCAATCCCTTTTTATATTTTCTTCCTGCTCTTCCGGCTACTTGCGAAAGAAGCTGAAAACTCCTCTCATAAGCCCTGAAATCCGGGAAATTTAACAGGTTGTCTGCATTCAGGATCCCCACAAGACCTACATTATTAAAGTCGAGCCCTTTGGAAACGATCTGTGTGCCGATAAGAATATCAGTCTTTTCCTCCTCGAAATCAAGTATGATCTTTTCATATCGTTTTTTTGAATGTGCCGTATCAAGATCAAACCTGACTATTCCCGCATCGGAAAAGAAAATGGCAAGCTCTTCTTCAATTTTTTCCGTTCCGAATCCTCTCGTCCTTAATGCCGGTTCATGGCATTCCGGACAATTACCCGGGACTTTCATTGCATATCCGCAATAATGACAGACAAGACGGTCTTCATATTTATGATAGGTCAGGCTTACGTCACATCTTCTGCACCTTGGGATCCATCCGCATGACACGCATTCCAGGTATAATGAAAAACCGCGCCGGTTTTGAAACAGTATCACCTGTTGTTTTTTTTGAAGGACATCATTTATTTCGCTCAGCAGAACAGGTGAAAAATGTGATTTCATCAGTTTTTTCCTGTATTGTTCTCTCAGATCGACTACTCTTACCTCAGGCAACTCAATTTTGCTGTATCTTTCATTCAGCCTGACAAGGTTATACTTACCATCCAGTGCATTGTAATAAGTCTCAAAAGAGGGTGTCGCTGTACCAAGCACGACATTTGCACCGTGCATGCCTGCCAGCATTATTGCTGCATCGCGCGCATGATAACGGGGTGACGGTTCTGATTGTTTATAAGTGTTCTCATGCTCCTCATCGACTATGATAAGTCCGAGGTTGCTGAATGGCAGGAAAATCGCTGAACGGGCCCCAAGTATGATCCTGATCGAATCCTGTCCGGAAACACCCAGAAGATGATAATACGTTTCAACCCTTTCAGCATCGCTGTACCTAGAATGATAAATACCCACCTGGTTACCGAATACTGTTTTCAACCGCCTGACGATCTGGGCGGTTAATACAATCTCCGGGAGAAGATACAATACCTGCTTGCCGTTGCTGATCTGTTCTTTGATAAGATGAAAATAAATCTCTGTTTTACCACTTGAGGTGATACCGTGAAGAAGAGCTACCTTTTTTTCCCTGAATGACTTTTTGATGTCATCCAGGGCCAGTTGCTGTAAAGAGGTCAGGGGATGAGGCTCTGAAACGGGTTTGTCTGATAATTCCAGCCTGGTCACTTCCCTCTTTTGCAGTTTAAAAATATTCTTCTCAACCAATGCCCGGAAAGCACTATCACTGAATTCCGGAATAGCTTTAAATTCCTGTTTTTTAATCCATGATGTGTTGCCAGTGGTCGAACCTATGTTGTTGAGGAATGAAAGTAAAAGATTATATTGCCTGGGTGCACGGCCAAATGAATTCAAGAGATTATCGAGTTTATTCTTATTCCGATAGGCATCATTCAACCCGACGTAAGTCTCGGTTTTTGGATGATATCTCTCCCTTACTTGCTCTTCGACCGAAATGATTCCCTTTTCTTTCAATCCATCCAGCCACTTGTCCGGTTTCTTAATCCTGGTTTTCTTTTTCAGATCTTTTAAACTGATTTTGTTTCGGTTTTCAAGCACCGAAATCAATTTATGTTCTTCCGGTTCCATCTGAATATTCCTGTCAGGGATATTCTTCAGAGAAATAAAAGTTTCACTTTCCATCTTTAATCCTGCCGGAATGGAGGCATTCATCACTTCCCCGGGTGAACACATATAATATTCCCCGACCCATTTCCAGAAGTCCAGCTGAAAAGTATTTACTACCGGGAATGGATCGATAACCGACTTGATTTCACGTATTTTAAAACCCGCAGGAGGTGAATGATGCAATTTTATGATGATACCTGAATAGAATTTTTTCTGACCGAAAGGGACAATCACGCGCATGCCGGTTTTTACCTGGTCTGCATGCTTATCAGGAATCTTATAAGTGAATGTCCCGCTAACAGACAACGGAAGTATGATATCTGCATATTTATCTTTTTGTACCATTGGGCAACTTCAATGACAAGATATAAAAAAGAGGCTGTTTAAAAAGTCTATTAATTTCTATTTCTCACACCTGCCTGCCGAAGTGCTTCGGCACGCAGGCAGGGATTAACGCAGATTCCTGCCTGCCGGCCTTGCTTCGCCGAAGCTTCGCGAAGGCGCAGCAGGCAGGTTAGCGCTGATTTACACAGAAGTAATAAGCTGGAAATTAGCACTCTGCGAAAATCTGCAAATTGATTTGCGGGTATTTGCGAGAAGCCTTTAAAGTCTTTTTAAACAGCCTCATTATAATAGTATCATCAAAAAATCTGATCAGGTTGAAAGGATCTCAGCAATGTTCATTTTATCCATATCCACCTGTTTATGCATTTTAACAGCTTTATTAAATGTACAGTGGGATATTTCATCATTAACCAGCCCAATCATGATACTTTGTTGATCATCCAGAAGAGCTTCAACAGCAGCATGTCCGAACAGGCTGGCGGTGACCCGGTCATAGGCCGAGGGAGTACCGCCTCTCTGAATATGGCCAAGTACGGTGACCCGGACATCATAATCCTTGAAATCGTCTTTAACTTTATCGGCAATAGCAAATGCACCACCCGACTCATCACCTTCTGCAACGATAATAATGTTACTTGCTTTCTTCCTTTTAAAACCTTTTTCAAAAAAGTCTTTCAGGTTAGCTACCTGGTTTTTTATTTCAGGTATCAGGATTGCTTCTGCCCCACAGGCAATACCTGCCCGTAGTGCAATAAATCCGGCTTCCCGTCCCATAACCTCGATAAAAAATAACCTGTTATGCGAAGTGGCTGTATCCCTGATCTTGTCAATGGCTTCGACAACCGTATTCAGTGCTGTATCGTAACCGATCGTATAGTCGGTGCCATAAATGTCATTATCAATAGTACCCGGTATTCCAACAAAAGGAATATCGAATTCTTCAGTAAACTGTCTTGCTCCGGCGAATGTGCCGTCTCCCCCTATAGCCACACATGCATCAATCCCTGCTTCCTGAAGTTGTTCAAAAGCCTTTTTTCTACCTTCCGGCGTCCTGAACTCCTTACTTCTTGCAGTCTTTAAAATCGTCCCGCCCCTTTGTATGATATCACTGACATTGTAAGTTTTAAGCTCTTTGAAATTTCCGTTGATCATGCCCTCATAACCATGACGGATACCAATTACCTGTAAACCGTTATATATTGCAGTCCTGGTTACAGCACGAATTGCCGCATTCATACCAGGGGCATCACCTCCGGAAGTAAAAACACCTATTTTCTTGATCTTAGCCATTTCTGATTGATTGTTTTATTGATTTTATAATTTATACCTTAAAGGAATCTAAAATTAGGAATTATTTCAATATAAGAAGAATAGAACTTTGTAATTATTGAAGATTGGAATAGTTGAATAATGTTCGTGAACATTGCCTGCACTAAGGTGCCTGCAGACATAAATGCCAATAGAAAAACTTATTAGGAGTGAATTGGTGAATTGGTGAATTGGTGAATTGGTGAATTGGTGAATTGGTGTGTTTGGGTATTGGGTTTAGGGTGTGAAGTTACTGCCGATTGTTAATCGGCAGTAATACCCCCCCATGGTGTGACAGAAAAGTCCGGTTGTTAACCGGACACATTTCTACACATCGTCTCAACGACAGAAAAGTCCGCCTGTCCCGTGTACTCAGGTGGTAAACAGCAGGTTTAATAATTATTTCGCTCATTTCTTATCTTTTTTATCGCCAGCCAGAAGCTCCCCTACCCTGGTCCTGACCTTCTCCAAAAACCATCCCGGTGTGGATGTTGCACCGCATATACCTATCGAGGATACATTGGTGAGATGAACATTACCAAGATCTTCGAGTTTTGTAATAAAATATGATACAGTGTTCACTGATTGACACAGGCCAAAAAGCATCCTGCCATTTGAACTTTCTTTACTGCTTGCAAACAGGATGATTTCATGTTTCCACGCAAATTTTTTAATACCTTCTTCCCTGTTTATGACCTGCCTGCATATTGTCCGGTTCACATGCAGCAGCTTACCCGGGTTACCTCCATTTAATACTATTTTTTCAGCAATTGCAGCAATGATCTTTTCAAATTCCTTTTTACTCATCGTAGTCTGAGAATACAGGAATATTGGTTCTTTGAAATTAAGATGGTCAAGATCGGATTGTTTATTTACAACCAATGCTTTCCCCTCTGTCTGGCCCAGGTGAGCCCTTACTTCAGGGTGGTTTTTCTTTCCATAAATCACAACAGTTCCACCTATTCTTTTATGTTTTTGATATCCGGTTCTGATCCTTGCCTGCAGTTGTGTAACAATCGGGCAGGTTGCATCAATGATTTTGATACCATTCCGGTGGGCGATAGAATAAATCTCAGGAGGTTCACCATGAGCCCTGATCAATACTTTAACATTTTTCAGTTTTTTGAAATCCTTATAATCAATAATTTTCAAGCCCATATTTTGAAGGCGGCCAAGCTCCATCTGATTATGAACAATCGATCCAAGACAATAAAGATTCCCGGACCTTTGCAGCTCTTCTTCAGCAAGATTTACTGCATTCTGCACACCGAAACAAAATCCCGATTCTTTATCGATCTCGATCCTGACTTTCATACGCTGGTTTTTTTGCCATATTTTTCGTTCAAAAGATTCCTGAACCACATCATCTGATCATCAACTCCCATATCACTGTTATCAAGCACTATCGCGTCCCTGGCCTGGACAAGCGGACTGATCTCCCTGTTTGAATCCTGGTAATCCCTGTTTTTAATATTGTCCATTATTGCCTGAAAGCTGATATCGGATCCCTTGGCTTTCATTTCATCAAATCTTCTTTTTGCCCTGATTGCTTCATCAGCAACAAGAAATAACTTAATATCAGCATCGGGAAAAACAATAGTGCCTATATCTCTTCCATCCATAACCACACCACCCCTGTTACCTGCCATTGAACGTTGCAATTCAACCATTTTTTTCCTTATCTCCTTTATCGTACTTAACGGACTTACAAACTCTGAAACTTCAATATCCCTGATCTCCTCTTCCACATTTTCTCCATTCAGGTATGTCTCTGTTTTTTTAAAAAAATCATTAAATCTGAATTCAATCCCGATCTGATTTAGTTTATCTATGAGTCCGGGAATATCTATGATCTGATCGCTGATCAATCCGTTCTTCAGACCAAAAAGGGTCACAGCCCGATACATCGCACCACTGTCGATATATGTTATCCCGAGTTCCTTTGCAATGGCTTTTGCAAAAGTGCTTTTACCGCTTGATGAAGGCCCATCGACTGCGATTATGATATTTTCGGGAATATTATAAACTGTATTATTCATTATGTTTAGACAGGGATTACAAAAATAGAAAAACTTACATTGGTTTATGTTATTTAACCAATTTGTATTCTTGTCATTTAATCACAAAGGAGTTTGATTTTGAACCTGGTAGTGTGTCACAACTACTTTTTTACGCAAAGACACCGGGGATAATCACAATATCCAAAATTATTAAGTGAACATAATAATTATGTTAAATATTTATAGCATTAATCTAAAAATATATTTCACAACCCCTTTAGTTATATAATTTAATAAGATTCCGATATCAGGAGGGCGGTTCTATAAAAAAATCTATGATTTTCAATCACTTAGTTATTTCAATCGCACAACGCTTTAATACTTAATTTTAGGGATATTCCATAACTGGAAAATCAAAACCTGAACCATTATTGATTTTTTCGTTTATAAAACGAAGAAAGGTTTATATTAAGCGAGAAATGGTTAGATGCTCCGGCAAGATGGTATGATGCCCTTCCGTAGCTAAGATGAAACTTGGAAACTTTGATCCCGAATCCCCAGGAAAATCCTACCATAGCGACTCTTGATTCAACTTTTAATTCGCTTCTTCGCAGATAGTTATATCCTGCTCTGACATAGAAATTATTAAACGGTGTGAATTCAACTCCAATTATTAAATGTTTTAATGATTTACTGGCAAATTGTTCCAGTTTATTCTCATGAACCGGTTCACCTGTGATGGGATCAATCTCACTGAAGTCATCATGCTCCAGGTCATAGGTAAGATCAAATTTCTGAAGATTATGAAAAACAAAAGTAAACCTGAAAGGAGCATATCTCAGTTTTTGTGATAATCCCATTTGTATCTCGAAAGGAAGGGATTCCCGGTTCTGATCATGATAGGTTTTTAGTTGCAGGCCGATATTTTTTAAAACAATTGCCGCGGAAAATAATTTATCCCTGCCTGTATATGTAATACCGGCATCGAAGGCAATACCAAATGACTGGTATTTTTCGAATGATGAATAAACAGGTTTGACATTTACTCCAACATGAAACATGCTGTCAAGACTTTTCGACCATATCAGGTTCAGCGTAAATTCAGAAGCATTGAATGTTCCGGTTTTATTTCCTGCCTGATCAGCTGCTATGAATTCTCCGTAATTGATATAGTGTATACCTCCGGCCAGGTTCCCGATTTTACCGACAGTACGTGCATATGAAACGTACCCGTAATTGATATCCGTAAAATAGTTCACATAATTTAATACCAGATGATTGTGCATTCCTTCATTGAGTAGAGAGGGATTGTGAAAAGGGAGGTTAAGATCATCATCCCATATGGTATTGACCTTTCCCCCAAGAGAAGCAACCCTGGCAGAATTTGTGAGGTTCAGAAATGCATAGGTATGACTCCCACCCAGCTGCGATCTGGCAGAGACCGTAAATATAACCAGGCAAATAAATATAAATAATACCCGCATGACAAATCCTTGATGAACAATAGTTAAATGTATTGATTATAGTTATAAAAACGAATTCCGGGATATTTTATTTTCAGTGGGAGTTGTGTTACTACAGTATCTCAATTTTTAAATTAATAAATTATCTATTTCTCGCAGATTCACGCAGATTATTTCGCGGATTTTCGCAAATAGCTCATAATCATTGTCCCGCCAAGGACTTGGGGGATCTGTGTAAATCTGCGAAATAATCTGCAAATATCAGCGAGAAGCCTTTAAAAACTTTTTCAATAAATCTTAATCAATTTTGATAGTAATAATATAGCCTGTTGTATAGTAAATAAATATTAATCAAGGAGAAACGAATCTCTCCTTTTTATTGACTCTTCCTATCTGTGATAATAATAATCCGGTCAGAACAACAGCAATCCCTGTTATTTTCTGGAATGTCATTTTTTCATCCAGTATAAAATATGAGAAAACTGCCGTGAGAACCGGAATAATATTGGTAAAAATATTTGCCTTTGAAGCCCCAAGGTTTTTAACGCTATAGTTATAAAAAATAAATGCCAGTGATGACCCGAAAATTGCCAGGCATATCAGTGAAATAATTGCTTTTGTCGTCGGAATAGCATTTAACAATGGTTTTAACTCAAAAATAGCTACAAGAGGCAGAAAGAAGAAAATCCCCAGAAGGTTCTGGTAGGTAGTCAGACTAAAAGCATTATACCGGCTCATCAGCTTTTTTACAAGCAGTGTATAACCCACAGCAAAAAAAACTGCCCCGAGCATCAGCAGTATACCAACCGGATTGGCACCAAAAGAAAAATCCCTGTTAATGACCACGATAATTACTCCCAGGAAAGATAACAGGATACCGGAGATATTCAATGGTGTAAGCTTTTCGCCAAAAAAAACAGATGCTCCCACAGGAACAAAAAGGGGAATTGTAGAAACAATCACTGCCGCCAGGGTTGAGCTTACCATTGTCAATCCTGTGCTCTCGCAAACAAAATATAGAAAAGGATTAAAAAATGATAAGAGGATAATCCATTTATAATCTCTCCTGTTGATTTTTTGTAAGATATTTGCGAACCATGCTATCGGTAAAAGGATTAAAGAAGAAATGATAAGTCTCAGAAAAATAATCGAAAAAGGAGGATAAACTTCATTAACAATCTTAAACCAGACAAACGTCAGGCTCCAGAAAATCATTGTCAGAACAATACTTATATAAACGCGAGTTAATCCTGATCCCTTCATCCTATAATGATCACGCTTATGCAACTCTCAGACGGCTGATATCTGCCTTTTCTATTTTCTGCTTTGCATATTTCAATGTGATCTTTGCCTCATTCACCTTTTGAGAAGGCATATCAAACATTGCATCGATCATTATGGCTTCACAGATGGATCTCAATCCCCTGGCACCCAGTTTGAACTCGACAGATTTATCAACGATATACTGCAACACACTTTCGTCAAAGGATAGTTTAATATTATCCATCTCAAACAATCTCTTATACTGTTTAATAATGGCATTTTTAGGTTCAGTAAGTATCCTTCGCAGGGCATCGCGTTCGAGGGGACTCAGATAAGTAAGAATAGGCAGCCTGCCGATAATTTCCGGGATAAGGCCATAAGCTTTCAGATCCTGTGGTGCTATGTACTGAAGCAGATTATCCCGGTCAACTTTATCGGTATCACGGCTGGCTGTATAACCCACTACTTTTGTGTTCAGTCGCTGGCCAATCTTTTTCTCGATCCCGTCAAAAGCACCACCACATATAAAAAGTATATTTTTAGTATTGACAGGGATCATTTTCTGGTCAGGATGTTTCCTGCCGCCTTGTGGAGGTACATTTACCACTGAACCTTCGAGCAGTTTCAATAGTCCCTGCTGCACACCTTCACCGGAGACATCGCGGGTGATCGAAGGATTATCACCCTTTCTGGCAATTTTATCAATTTCGTCAACAAAGACAATGCCTTTCTCAGCTGCCTCAACATTATAATCTGCAACCTGCAACAGGCGTGTTAAAATACTTTCAATATCTTCCCCAACATACCCTGCTTCAGTAAGAACAGTAGCATCCACAATTGTAAAAGGCACATGAAGCATCCTGGCAATCGTTCTGGCTAAAAGTGTTTTTCCTGTTCCTGTCTCTCCAACGAGTATGATATTTGATTTTTCAATCTCCACATCATCTCTACCGGTTCTTTCGGAAGCCATCAACCTTTTATAGTGATTATAAACAGCTACAGATATATATTTCTTTGCAACATCCTGTCCGATAACATATTGATCCAGGAATTTCTTGATTTCATCCGGTTTAAGAAGTGTAATCTGGTCAAGATCAAAATCGCTTTTCTTTTTTATCTCTTCCTGCAGAATACTATAAGCCTGTTCAATACAGCTATCGCAGATATGACCGGAGATACCAGCTATTAATAGATTGGTATCCCTTTTTTCCCGACCGCAAAATGAACACCTGTCCATAGATTATTTCTTTTTAGTTTTTTGTCTTTCCATTACTTCATCAATCATCCCATATTCCAGGGCCTCATGAGCTGTCATCCAATGATCCCTGTCAGCATCCTTTTCAATTTTTTCAACAGGATTACCGGAATGATTCGCCAGGATCATATACAATTCGTTCTTTAATTTAAGGATCTCCCTTGTTGTGATCTCAATATCTGAAGCAGCACCCTGAACTCCTCCCATAGGCTGATGGATCATAATTCTGGAGTGTTGCAGTGCAGAACGTTTGCCTTTTGCGCCTGCACACAATAAAACCGCTCCCATCGATGCAGCCATTCCTGTGCAGATCGTTGAAATCTCAGAGGTAATATACTGCATGGTATCGTATATCCCAAGACCTGCATGAACAGCTCCGCCCGGCGTGTTAAAGTACATATGAATATCTTTGGAAGGATCAGCTGAGTCAAGAAATAACAACTGAGCCTGGATAATGTTCGCTACATAGTCATCAACCGGCAATCCAAGAAATATGATCCGGTCCATCATCAAACGGGAAAATACATCCATCGTGGCTATGTTCAGCTGCCTCTCCTCAATAATTGTAGGTGATATATAATTACTCCACTGTGATGTATACCGTCGAAACGTCATGCTGCTGATACCCATATGACGGGTTGCATATTTTTGAAATTCATCTGAATGATTCATTTTGAATATATTTATAACATACAAATTTAATTAATAAATGAATGTGTTGTGCGATTTAATGGCAGATATTGATATTTAGATACTTTCAATACGTACAGCTTAATTATGATCAAACAACTTATTAAATTTTTCCATTGTAATCTTTTTTTTGTCTGTCTTAACATTTTCCCGTATATGATCAAAAACCTTTTCCTCATATAGCTTTTCATATATTTTTTTCTTTTCCTCATCATTTTTCAGCAGATCATTTGCATATTGATTCAGTTGTTCATCAGGCACATTTGTCAATCCATATTGACTGAACTGGATCAAAGCATAAGAACGAGCGAATTCTTTCACTTCATCTTCCTCAACATTAATATCATGGTCTTTGATAATCTTATTCTGTATTAACTGCCATTTCAGATCATTCTCGAATTTGGGGTATTCCTGTTCGATTTGTTCTTCAGTAACTTTTTCTTTATTGACCGTTGTAAGCCATTTTTTCAAAAACGTCTCCGGCAGATTTACCTTTACTTTTTTCATTAAAATATCTTTCGCATCTATTTTAAACCTGTATTCATTGTGTTGTGCTAATCTGTTTTTTAATTCACCGGTAACTTTTTCGGTGAACTCTGTTTCATTTTGAACCATATCTTTTCCATAAATCATATCATAAAACTCTTTGTTTAACTCTGCTTTCTGAAACCGGGAAATCTCCCTGATGGTGAAACAAAAATAAGGCACAATTGTAGAGGTCTTTTCCTTTTCAATATTCAGTAGTGATGCAAGTTCATTATCATTCGGAAATGCTTTTCTGACATTAAAAATAACAGTCTCATCCACTCTTTTACCTATAAAGGAATCTATGAGATTCTTATCTTTAATCGCTTCAAGTGAAAAGGATGAAGACTCAGCTGATATTCCTCCTTCAACCATCTCCCCTTCCTTATCTGCCTGCCGGAAATCACCCTTAAGAACTTCATTGCCGGTGATCTCATCTAATTTATTCATGGTACCGAATCGCCTGGCATAATTATCTTTTGTCTCATCGATCATTTGATTATCAATCTGGATCTCATAAACCGGCACTTTATCTTTGTTTGTGATATTCACTTCAATATCGGGAGCAAGACCAAGATCAAATTCAAATTCAAAAGTTTTCTGGTTATCCCAATCGATTTCTTTACTATTGTTTTCAATGGGAAGAGGTTCACCCAGAATATTTATTTTCTCTTCGTTTAAATATTTTGAAACGGATTCTGATATGATTTTATTAATCTCTTCAACCAGAACAGATTTCCCATATAGTTTTTTAACAAGGCCAGCCGGCACTTTCCCAGGCCTGAATCCCGGCATTCTCATATTTTTCCTATAGTCCTTTAACATACTTTCAACGCGTTCTGCATAATCTTCATGTTCAATCCGTACTTTCAGAATTGCGTTCAGTTCATCTACATTTTCTCTTGTGATTTCCATATTATTATAACTCAAATTTTATGTTTAAAAAACCGCCAAACCAAAGAAAAATATCTGTCGTTTTGGCGGCTGATATATACATATACATGTGCGGATGAAGGGATTCGAACCCCCACGCCATAAGGCACAAGATCCTAAATCTTGCGCGTCTACCAATTCCGCCACATCCGCATATAGCCAGGCAGCAAATTTATTCTTTTTTAGTATAATTGGCAAATCGTTGAAGCAGGGAGCAGGAAGCAGGGAGCAGTTTAATAATTTAACCCCGATACGCTTCGCTATCGGGATTGTTCGGCTAAAACATTATGCTACACCTTCGGTTTGCATAATGTTAGCCTCACGAACAGTTTAACAATTTCAACAATGTAGTCGATTACTATGAGCAAAAAGAATCATTTCATTATCTTTGTGTACATGATAAGGTATTTATTACCTGCCAAATAGATGGAAATGAGTAAGATTAAACTAAATGTGCTTGGAATATCCTACAGCCAGACACAAACCGGGGCTTATGCTCTTGTTCTGACTGAGGAAAATGGAGAAAGAAGGATTCCAATTATTGTCGGTAGTTTTGAAGCCCAATCTATTGCCATTCAACTTGAAGGATTAAAACCTCCACGCCCTTTAACACATGATCTGTTTTTAAATTTTGCTGTTGCTTTCAAAATTGATTTGATTGAAGTAAATATCCATAAACTTGAAGAGGGTGTATTTTTTTCGAAACTTATTTGCGATGACGGTAATAACCGGCTTGCTGTTGATGCAAGAACCTCTGATGCCATTGCCCTTGCATTGCGTTTCAAATGTCCTATCTATACCACCGAAGAAATCATGGAAAGAGCAGGGATTGTTCTGGAGATCGGTAAAGAAGGTACAGGAAAAAGCACTCAAAAAGGAACCGGACGAACAAAATCTTCAAAAGCTTCCTATTCCAGTAAATCCAGCGAGGAATTCAAGAATTATACGAACGAGGAATTAAAAGAAATGCTTCAAAATGCAATAAACAATGAGGACTATGAACGGGCTTCTCTGATAAGGGATGAAATTAACAAACGACAGAACAGCTGATATGCAAGAAGAAAATAAACAAGTACTTAACTGGAGCTCATTTACAGTTCTTATTGTCGAAGATGACATTGCAAATTATAAACTGCTGGAAAGTCTCCTGAAAAGAACAAATATCAAGATTCTCCATGCAGAATCAGGAGCTAAAGCAGTCAGTATCGGTGATACCTGTAATGAAATCAATATCATCCTGATGGATATTCAACTGCCCGAAATGGATGGTTTTGAAGCAGCTCAAAAAATTAAGGAAAAAAAACCAGATCTTCCTGTTATCATACTTACTGCAAGCATTTTTAATGGAAATACAATAGACCTGAAAAACACATGTTTTGATGGATTCATATCTAAACCTTTTGACCTGAACCTTTTAATTGAGACCATCAGTAACTTTTTACCATGAAGCTAATATGGTATATTGGTGAATTTGTATATTGGTATATTAGTGGGAGTGGGTATCGGGGTGTGTGAGTGTTAAACTAAGGATTTGAATCATTGTAACCATTGCGACCATTGCGGCAATTGAAGCCCATAAAGCATCTTACCACAAGCGTGCATAAAATATTACTTCATAGTAGTTAATAAATACGTAAACATTTGATCACGTTCTGGATATTCATAATCATCCTCTGTTCTTTATACCTGCTCCTGATCAGTTCCTTTCTGGTTGGATGGACCAGGATTAAAGAATTCAACAAAACAGGTATTTATAATCAACCCTTCCTGTCCGTTGTCATACCAATAAGAAATGAATCATCTAATATTGAGAACCTTCTAATTGATTTGTCATTGCAGGATTACCCCAGAGAAAAGTTTGAAGTGATCCTGGTTGATGATCACTCAAATGACTCTACCTTACAATTGATCAATCATTTTAAAATAAAATTAAAATGCCAGGTTATTCAGCTTGCTGATCATGAATGCGGGAAAAAAACTGCCCTGCTCAAAGGATTAAAAGCATCAAATTCTGATCTGGTGCTGACCACAGATGGTGATTGCAGATTAAAAGAACACTGGATATCCGGGATGGCGGAATTTTATTTATCCAGACCGGCTAAACTGATTTTCGGGACAGTTCTTTTTTCAGACAATAAAACCTTCCGGGATAAGATGCAAAGCCTGGAATTTTTAAGCCTTGTTACAGGTGCAGCCGGTTTGGCTGGCATTCACAGGCCCATACTATGTAATGCGGCAAATATGGGATTTGACAGAAAATCATATCTGCTGTTCGCTAACCATCATCCATCTGAAATAGTCTCGGGTGATGACATTTTTTATCTTCACTGGCTGAAAAAAAAATGTCCTGATGAAATTCATTTTTTAAAATCACGTTCTTCATTTGTTGTCACCCCTCCACCGGAAAGCCCCGGAGATTTAATAAGTCAACGTATCAGGTGGACATCAAAAAGCAGATATTATCGTGACCGCCATTTAATCATAACCACTCTTATCATATTTATCGTTTCGTTTACTTTACTGTGTTTACTGGTTGGTTCCGTTTTTTGCAAATTATCCCTCCAGGGATTCCTGATGTTATTTCTTGTTAAAGGTATAGCTGATTTCATATTTCTTTATATAATGACATCATTCTATGATATCCGGCATCTTTTGAAAGTATTTATACCATTGGAATTTATTTATTTCTTCTATGTCAGTATCATTGGCATTGCCGGAAATTTGTTTTCTTTCAGCTGGAAGGGCAGAAAAATAAATCCCTATTTTTAAAACTTCAAAAACATTTCCTGCAAACTAGTCTGAGGGTAATCAGCGCAAATCCCTGCCTGCTGCGCCTTCGCGAAGCTTCGGCGAAGCAAGGCCGGCAGGCAGGTGCGAGAAACTCTTATAACATCCTTCGAATAATACCGAAAATTTACTTATTTTACCGGATCAATGTGATTCTTACAGATTTCTTCTCTTCAATATGAGCCAGGCCAGGAAAATAAACAGGATAGTATAACCGACAGTGAGGGTGATGTTTGCCAAAACAGGTAGTTCTTCAGGCACGATGCCCATTTCACGCAAACTGTACGTGTCGACAGCAGTATTATCACTATTCACTTTCCCTGAAAATATGGTAAGGAATTCGGGCATGGGAGTCAGGTTGGAAATAACCTTGACAGGAAAATATAACCGGAAATGCTTCGGGAAAAAAAGACGGATAACAGGTTCTATGATAAAACGAAACAGGATAAACAGGGTAATTGAAAGGCCGGTATTTTTAAACAGAACAGCAATAAAAAAACCAAGTGCCATATATGCTATGGCCTGTAGGAAGTAAACCAGCAGAACATATGCCTTTTCATAAAATACTGAGAAGGTATAGTCACGGGTGAATATAAATCCAAAGACAACTGAAAATAAAAAAACCATCAGTGTGCTATAAATTGCGATAATCACAATAACTGATGCTTTCCCGGTAAGCAGTTGAATCCGGCTTAAGCCATCAATCACATGCTGTCTGAAAGTATGGTAAGAATATTCATTGCCTGTAAGTACGATGACCAAAATGGCAAGTAATATATTAAACCAGCTGGCCACCCAGGGAAAAAATTCCCAGACATTCGGGAACTGATAAAGATTAGAGGTGCTGAAACCCGGGACTGTAATGTCCAGCTGTGAAGTAACCAGAACAACGAGAAAAAACAATACGAAATGCAGTAAGATCAATACCCTGAATACATTATAGGAAGCAATTTTTACAAACTCAATTTCTATTATTTTCTTCATGGATATTCATTTGACCAATTCCAGGAAATGTGATTCAAGGCTTTTTTTTCGCTGTTCGATTTTTGTAAGCACCAATCCTTTATTGAAAGCATAGGCATTAAGATCCGATGTGTTGTAACCTTTTTTCAGGATTACCAGCAGGTCATTATTTTCCCGGCTGACCGATTCTGATAATCCTGAGCGAATGATTTCTTCCTCTAACAGATCAATATTTTCTGCCGATACTACCAACGGGTTTTTTGAAAGTAATAACTCATTTACCTTACCCTGGGCAATCATCTCACCGTTTTTCAGTACCCCAACATGTGAGCAGACTTTTTCAACTTCATCAAGTATATGACTGGCAAGAATAATTGTTTTGTTTTTTTCAGCTTCCTTGATAATAATCTGTCTGACTTCTGCTATTCCCTCAGGATCGAGACCATTTGCAGGTTCATCAAGGACCAGCACTTCAGGGTTGCCAAGTAATACAGATGCAATAGCAAGACGCTGTTTCATCCCAAGTGATAGTGTATCATAGCGGGAGTTTATCCTCATCGAAAGACCGGTTATATCAAGAATCCTCGGGATATCAGAATCTTCCACATCTTTGATTCTTGCTACAACCATCAGATTTCTTTTAAGGGTCAGGTAGGGATAAAAATTCGGTATTTCGATCAATGAACCGATTTTTTTTCTTAAAACAGGAGAAGGTTTTTCTTCAAACCAGAAAAATTCACCCTCATCGGGCCTGATCACATCTGTTATAATAGAGAGCGTAGTTGTTTTGCCACTTCCATTGGGGCCAAGGATACCAAAAACATTGCCTTCATGAATGGTAAATGACAAATTGCTGACAGCTGTAATACGGCCGTAGCTTTTATTCAGATTATTTGTTTGTAAAATTATTTTCAACAGACGAATTTGTTATTCAGTATCCGGGATATCATTGGAATGGCATGAAGGATCGGGTATTAATGTCCCATTTCAGATAAAAATTTTATTCTGATTAAACGGATATCTTCTTCTGTGTATTCATCTTCACCCAGTTCATCAAGGGCGTCCTGAATAGATTCAGTTTCAGCTTCACGGAAGTAATCATATATCTCCTGCTGATGTTCTTCATCCAGAACTTCATCTATATAGTAGTTAATATTGAGTTTGGTACCACTGTTCACAATGGCTTCTATCTCTTTGAGCAGTTCATTCATTTCCAGATCCTTGGCTGATGCAATATCATCAAGTGATATCTTCCTGTCAATACCTTGTATGATATTCACCTTAAGGGTTGATTTATTCACGACAGATTTGACGACCATATCCTGAGGCCGGATGATTTCTTTCTCATCAACATAAGTTTTTATCACATCGATGAATTCCTTTCCGTATCGTTGTGCTTTACCGGCGCCGACTCCCTGAATATTCTGCAGCTCTTCAAAGCTGACCGGGTATTGAATAGCCATATCTTCCAGAGATGGATCCTGAAAGATTACGAAAGGAGGAAGATTCAGTTTCTTGGATATTTTCTTTCTCAGATCCTTCAGGATCTGGAACAATTCCTCATCAACTGCACCTGTTCCTCCACCCGGAGAAGTAACTCCCTGATCATCTGTAATATCAAAATCGTGATCTTGTGTAATCATAAATGAAACAGGTTTGTTCAGAAATTCTTGTCCTTTTTCTGTAATTTTTAACAGACCGTAATTTTCAATATCCTTATTAATGAATTGTGCAATTAAAGCCTGTCGTAACAAGGCATTCCAATACTTTTTATCTTTCTCACAACCTGCTCCAAATATAGTTAATTTATGATGTTTATATGATTTTATTGCAGAATTTATATTTCCCGCGAGAATATTTGCAATATGTTCAGCTTTGAACTTCTCTTTTACTTCGAGGATAGTATTCAGTGCCAATACCATATCATCTTTGGCTTCACCTTTTTCTTTTGGGTGGAGGCAATTATCACAATTTCCACAGGGTTCTTTCATCACTTCACCGAAGTAATTAAGCAACTGCATGGGTCTGCAGACTGATGATTCAGCATAGGCTACCGTTTCCAGCAGTAGTTGTTTACCGATCTCCTGTTCTGCAAGTGGCTTGCCCTGCATAAATTTTTCCAGCTTCTGAATGTCATGGTAACTGTAAAAAGCAATGCAACGACCTTCACCTCCATCTCTTCCCGCTCTTCCTGTTTCCTGATAATATCCTTCCAGACTTTTTGGAATATCGTAATGTATGACAAACCTCACATCCGGTTTGTCAATACCCATTCCAAAAGCAATTGTAGCAACAATCACATCTATTTCCTCCATCAGGAATTTGTCCTGGTTCTGAGTCCTGGTTGCAGAATCCATACCAGCATGGTATGGTAATGCTTTTATGCCATTCACTCTCAGGGTTTCTGCCATTTCTTCAACTTTTTTCCGGCTAAGACAGTAAACAATACCTGATTTTCCTGAATTATACAGAATATATTTGATGATCTCTTTAGTCGCATTAACCTTTGGTCTTACCTCGTAATACAGGTTATGTCTCCTGAAAGATGATTTAGAAACGTTGGCATCAAGCATATCCAGATTTTTCTGAATATCATGCTGTACTTTGGGAGTAGCAGTTGCAGTAAGGGCAATAATTGGTGCCTGACCTATCTCATTAATAATAGGCCTGATCCTTCGATATTCCGGACGGAAATCGTGTCCCCACTCAGAAATACAGTGAGCTTCATCAACTGCGTAAAACGAGATCTTGATTTTTTTCAGAAAATCAATATTTTCCTGCTTTGTGAGAGATTCTGGTGCAACATAAAGCAACTTGGTAGCTTGTAAAAGAAGATCAGATTTGACTTTTTCAATTTGTATTTTAGTCAGTGAAGAATTCATAAAATGTGCAATACCATTGACAGTACTGAAACTGCGCATAGAATCCACCTGATTCTTCATAAGTGCAATCAGTGGTGAAATGACAATAGCAGTCCCATCCATTAAAAGGGAAGGAAGCTGATAACATAAAGACTTGCCACCACCTGTAGGCATTAATACAAATGTATCATTGCCCCCCAAAACACTTCTGATAATAACTTCCTGGTTTCCCTTGAATGTGTCAAAACCAAAGTATTTCTTAAGATATCCTGTTAAAGAAACATCAACTCCTGTACTCATACAAATTAAAATAATTATTTAAATTCTGTTGTTCTGTATATATATCTAACTACTGTTATATTAATATAGTATATGAAATTTTCACTATGGTTACGTAAAAACTTATATATCAATATTTTACTTTAAATCATAAAAAACTTTTCAGTAATAATAAATATAAACAAATTTTATATAAAATCAAAGTTGATTATTTGAATTTTAACGAATAAATAACTTATCTAAAAATAAAGAACTGATAACCGATACCTGAAAAATGAAATAAGAAAAGCGGTTTAGAAGTAAATATACAAGCTGCTTACATGAAATTTGAATTATATCAATACATTTGTATTTTCAAAAATCGCGCAAATATATAAAAATTATTAAAAGGATACTGAATTCAGAAATTAATTCAGACGCAGAAGAAAATGGCGAAGAAGAACGACAATGAAATGTCATTTTTAGAACATCTTGAGGTTTTACGGTGGCATATTATCAAATCATTATTAGCTATTTTACTTGTAGCAATTGTTGCATTCATATTTAAAGATATTGTGTTCAATACAATCCTTCTTGAACCCAAGATGCCGGAATTTATTACAAACAGGCTTCTATGTAATTTCGGAAGGATCGTAAACATTCCAAGGCTGTGTATCAATTCACGTCCGCTTGAGATCATCAGTATCAAGATGGCCGGACAGTTCTCAATGCATATTATGGTTTCACTTGTTGCAGGATTGGTTCTGGCATTTCCCTATGTTTTTTTTCAATTCTGGAGGTTTATTGTGCCTGCCCTTTATCAAATGGAAAAAATGCACGCCAGGGGAGCTGTTTTTTTTAGGTGATAGCATGTTAAAAATTGTTTTGAAATTTGTT
>CAZGOR010000024.1:0-21364 GCA_964527875.1 uncultured Bacteroides sp.
AAGATACTGCGGCCAGTCTTGTGCGTAAACATTCGCTATGCAAACTAACAAGACAACCACCGGAATATAAATCTTACTTTGTTTCATTTTCATTACTGCTTTTTATTTTTGCCAAGTTTTCATTTTTACATTCTATTCAATTTTATTGGATTCCATTTTGGTATTTTTCAATGATTCATTATAAGAATCATTGAGCAACTCTGACACACATTAACCGGTTTTGATCCCGGACCAGAAGCTTGCCGTCAGCAAGCGCTAAGGGTGCCCAGTTTTGATTTCCATACCTTTCTCGTTCTGCGAGTTCTGTTTCTATTTCAAGCAAATTTGCTGATGCAAGCGGCTTAAAGGCTGACGGGTCTGGCTCTATCAGATACAAAGTCTTGTCGCCGTTGGTAGCAAAAATCAGCCCATCGGCCAGAATCATACTGCCTTTATTAAAATCAGGTGAACGTTTTGTTTTCCACATGATCTGGCCATCAATGCTCATACACGTCAGGCCGTCACGCCGATTATTGGTTCCGTACTGAGCATAGAAATAACCATCATATAATATCGGCGGCTTTGTATGTGCGCCAAACTCAACATTTTTATAAAGTTCTGGAACATCGTAGTTGCCATCTGCTTTCTTTTCAACTTTTATCATAGCCGCACCGGCTTCATATCCGCCTATAATAAGCACCCTGCTCTCACCAGCATCAAATGCACTCGGGACTGGAATGATACATTGCCAGTTCGTATATTCCCACAGGATTTCCCCGGTGAGCGGGTCAATTCCAACGACTTTACCGCCGCTGCTGGTTCTTCCACGACCACGACTAGAAGCGGTTATCATAACAACATGATCCTCTCCGCCAACTTTTACGATTGCCGGGCTAACATATCCGACAGGACCAAGAGACGGCGTTGCCCATTTCACATTGCCGGTAAGCTTTTCATAAGCCACAACACCTGCCTGAGGGGCCTGCGAAGCCACAATAAGCAAATCACCATAAACCAGAGGGCACTGAGTAATTGCCCATGTCGGAATTTGATCGCCGCCAAAATCTGTCCAAACGTTCTTATTCCAGACGGGCTTGTGTGTGTTTATGTTTATGCAATACAGGTCGCCGTTGTGACCGCACGAATAAATATAATTGCCGTCTAAAACCGGTACACTTCGCGAGCCAGGAAACCTGACAGATCCGGGAGCATCATAACCAAAATTCCAGAGTTCTTCACCATTGGAAAGGTCAAAACACCGCATGATATCGCCAACCTGGTCATCTCTATCCAGTAAATAGACCTTGCCGTCTTTAACAACAGGTCCTCCATTACCGCGACCCAAATCAACAGTCCATAGAACTTCCGGCCCATTCTCAGGCCATGTACGTAAAATATCCTTCTGGGATGATGTACTATTTCTGTTGGGCCCAAGATACTGCGGCCAGTCTTGTGCGTAAACATTCGCTATGCAAATTAACAAAACAACCACCGGAATATAAATCTTCCTTTGTTTCATTTTCATGAGTCTATTATATTTTGTTAAATTATTTAATATTCAACAGTGTTGTGCCATTAAAGGCGATGATATTGATAATCAGGTTTATATAAAGCCGCGCCGGCTGGCGCGGCTTTATATAAAAATTCATCTTTAACAACTTACTCCATTCAATAGTACAACACGTTTAATATTCAATTAATCATTCAAATTTTGATCACAGAAACACTGCAATAACAATATCTAATATTAGACCAGAAATATTGGATAGGGTTTAATTGATAAACAAAAAGCATAT
Organism: uncultured Bacteroides sp.; assembly: GCA_964527875.1. Classification (GTDB taxonomy): domain Bacteria; phylum Bacteroidota; class Bacteroidia; order Bacteroidales; family SM23-62; genus LJUQ01. The sequence continues at coordinate 1,776 of CAZGOR010000024.1, forward strand.
TAGTAGTCAATCAGTTTTGCATGAAGCCTTCTTGGGGCATCCTGAGCACAGAGGGGGAAGGACAGGACCACCAACACAAAAAGATATTGAATTCTCATCACCGGGTTCTGTAAAAACGGGTTCAACATGATTAAATGGCTCATTATTTTTTATCTCAAAGGAACCACTAATTCACCGGGAGCAAAAATAGGTGTTAGATAGAACTGAAAATAACGTAAATCAAACGAAAACTTACGAATTTCAAACCTTTCGGAATTGAGATGGACTTTGCTGGAGGTGTTTTTTAAAGAAATTATTGAAATGGGTTGCTTCTGTAAAACCCAGTGCATAGGCAATTTCCGAGACATTCCACGTGGTGTTTTTGAGTAAGACCTTGGATTCCTGTAAAATGCGATTGGAAATGAGTTCTGTAGTGGTTTTCTGGGTAGTTCCCTTTAGAGCGCGGTTGAGATGATTGACATGAACATTGAGCTGTGTGGCAAACTCGGAAGCCGAGCGCAGTTTAACTGTATGGTGTGTATCATCAATAGGGAACTGCCGCTCGAGCAACTCCATGAAAAGCATGGAGATCCGCTGGGAGGCATTTTTGGATTGATTGTCAACATAGACAGATGGCTCAAGTTTAAGGGCAAAGTGCAATAACTCAAAAATGAGATTACGGATCAGATCAAATTTATATTTATAGTCCGAACCAAACTCGCTTAACATACGCTCATAAATCTGGCTGATATGGGCAGCCTGCTCATCAGTCAATTCAAAAATATGAGACCCATGGGGCTGGAATACCTCATACTGTTGGAACTGACCAAACTGATGAAAAAAATGGTTGTCAAAAATGCAGTAAATCCCTTCCCGGATCCTGTCCAGGTGTTCCCATTTGTAAGGGATCTGAGGATTGGAGAACGATAGAGCCTGCTTTTGCACCTCCACTACTTTATCCGCATAGTGAACCTTGCTATTCCCTTTTACCAGGATGATCTTATAAAAATCCCGCCTTCTGTAAGGAATTTTAGTCGGTTTACCCTCTACATAGGGCTCTAATCTGAAAATATTAAAATGCCCGATCTCCTTACGGAAGTTATCCGGGAGCCAGTCAAATTTGCGTTTATAAAAGTCTTCTAAAGATTCTACACTTTTCATTACCTTAAATTAATAAAAATCAAATAATCAGGACCACTCTTTACTCATAAATATGCATTTAGTTTTTTACAAGCTTGTTCCTGAAAGAATAAACCAGGCTGATGTTCCAGTCAAAATCCCTGGTCGGTACTTCTGACTGCAGGATCTTATTCATCATGCAAAATAATTTGATTTATCAGACTTTTGATAACAAATTTCAAATAAATAATTACAATTTTCAAACAATTTTTAACTTTAATATCCTGTGCATAATTTCCATCTCTCTATGTTTCGAAATGATTCTATGATTTTCTATACTTTTTACTAGTATTAATCATTCCCAACCATTCTTTATTCCATGTTCTGCCACGTATCCGATAGCTTCAATTTCATATATATTACCATTCCGGATTTTGAAAATATGTGCGGCCGGCAGATCGAATGGACCCCAGATATTGGCTCTTTCGGTGATTCCGGGTACACCTTTGATTTTCATTATTTTGGGTTCTCCATCATGGACAAATATGGAAAAAACGAACACCAATCCCATTTCTTCATCTGCTGCAATAAAACGCCGGCGATTGATATCGGTGATATAACTCATAACACCGGTACTGAGTTGTTCCCCACATTTCATCTTTCTGAATACCGAGAAATCATCTTCCATGGCTTCCTCCGGCGTTTGCGTCTGGTCATTGGCAGTTATGGAACCGTTTTCCCGCCGCTGGCATTCATCGGCGAAAGGAGCAATGTCCCCGTTGTCCTGTACGATTGCTTCGTAATAGGAGTTTGCAATTTCCAGCATCTGATCGCGTGGAACGCGTTCGGATGGTTCCAAGGGTTGAAGGAGGCCGGGCCGTGGTTTTTCTATATTGGGATGCAGGGGTTGATCACCTGAATGAATCACCAGGTGATCGATCTCGGTGATCTTACCATCAACGACCTTCAGGCGTGCGCCCAGGATCGTGGGTCTATGTTTTTCCTCGATTACTCCTATAAATCCGATTTGTCCGGCAACAGGATCGGCAACGAAAATTTTAGATTCCGTTGGTCCTCCCGTAGCCGTTTCCCAGAGTCCTTTGCCTATTGGAGTTACTTCTGTATTTTCGACGAGTTTCACATTGCTTGCGAGTGGCACAGTGGAAGGATCATGTTTCGCCAGGGCGGTGAGGTACTGTTCCATCAGATCAACCAGGTACTGACGGTCCAATTTATCACAGCTTGTGGTGATCGTTAACACTCCCATAAGAAGGAGGAGGTTAATCATTTTCACATTTGTTTTCATTTTTACTTACAATGTAATTACATTTATTTGATTTTTCGAATATAATGGTATATACCGGCATGTTGAACTAAACCCCGGGGGGGTTTCCCCCGGGGTAGATTTTTGTGCAATTTTGTAAGGTTAACTTAAAATTGTACAATTATGAATAAAATTAAAAAAACAATCGACATGGGAGCAATCCTTAGCTCCTGTTTTTGAGAAAATGCGTAACCGGATGGTTATTGAAAATCTCTCTTCAAGGACCATTCAAAGTTATATGCATTATCCATTGAAGCTGGCTGCATATTTCAATGCCGATCTGAAGGATCTTTCCACGGATGAGATTTATTCTTTACTTGTACACCTGAAAGAAGAAAGGGGACTGAGCCGAAGCACCATGGGTATTGCGGTAAGCGGGATCAGGTACTTTTATGAGCACATTTTAAAACGATCTTCGATCATCGATGATGTGCCCTATCCCAGGCAGGAAAAATACCTGCCCGAGATTTTATCTGGTAAAGAAGTAAAACGCCTGTTAATATTAACTGAAAACATCAAGCATAAGTCCCTGCTGATGCTGGCGTATTCGGCTGGACTGAGGCGCAGTGAGATCATCGGATTACATCTTACTGATATCGACCGCAAGAACATGCAGTTGAACATTCGCAAGGGCAAGGGGAACAAGGCACGAAAGGCCATATTGTCAAATTATCTTCTGAATGTATTGGAACAGTACTACCGTGCATATTGTCCCGAACAATACCTTTTCAATGGAAGAAAAAAGCAGGAGCCGATCAGTGAGGGTGCGATAAACTGGGTACTCCGCCAGGCTGTAAAACGGGCAGGGCCGGAGAATAACCTTACACTCAATACCGGTTCTTATCATGTAGCCTGAATTTTTTATTATCTCATGTTTGCTGCTAATCCTGCGGTACAGGAACCTATTACACTAATCAGTTAAAAATGAGTAAAATTTATCTAATAACCGGTATCCTGGTGTATCCTGGTAATACAAAAACCGTGAACAAACTTTTTGTAATCCACAAAATATAAATAATCAAAGCCTGAAAAAAGCGGTGGGATGATAAGTTTTACAATTGAAAATCCATAAGTTCGGAAACGGGGTAAAGTCCAACACCCGGCAAGAATAATGCGGACATGAAAGCCCGCAGCCGAATAGAAGGCTTATACCTTGTCCGCATTATTCCCGCCTAAATGTCAAGCACTGGTGGCAAATTAAATATTTTAAAATTTATAACTAATTCCTGTTTTAATTCCTGTTTCAAATAACCTTACTGCAACATCTCCTCCTTTACAACGAGGAAGAATAAAATGATTCAATATCGCTTCAGATTGAATATCAATGTTGTGGGTAATTGAAATATCTGCCCCAATAGAAAATGAAGCTGAAAAATATACGTTTCGGAAATTACCATCTTTGAGTTCACTAAGTTTTAAATCATATTGATAATCACCTTCAGTTTCGTCAATATAATATGTGTGAGTAAATCTTTTGCCATTTAAAAGTATGTTCAAACTTAATCCTCCTTTTCCATAAAGAGTAATTTTCTCCATTTCAAGAATATTTCGTTTTAATGCCAATGGGATATCGAGGAAATTGAAAATATCTTTTACATGAAATTTTTCAGGATATGGAAAACCGGGATCGTATTGGAAATTTGCTATACTATCAGGAACCATTATTCTAGATATAAAACCATTACCTCGTTGGCTTAAATATATTCCTGCTTCAATATCCCCAATTTGAAATCTTTTCCAGTTTATTGAAAAACCATAATTATACCCAAAAATTGGAAAATCGTCTTTTAAATATTTTTTATAATCTATATCCCCTTCATAACCTGGCTTTATCCAGGCAGTTCGATACATAATGTTTGGATTAATGTATAATCCTAATGCTAAATATTTAGATTCATTTTGAGAAAATATGTGTTGAACTAAGATCAATATCACTATTATTAAAAATATTTTTCTCATGTATTCAAATATTTCGAATTTAAGGGTTTAATTTGCCATTTGTGCTTAACGGTGAGCGGCATGAATAGTTGCCGGAAACCGGCTACTATTCTGCCAGATATAACGATTTTAAATTTGTCTTCAATACTTAATTTACCTTTTTTGGGGGCAATTATTTATGACGCATGCCAATAGTACATTTGTTAGATGTCTACTGATAATTTTAAATGACCACCAAGTCCTTCACGTATTATTCTCATTAATGTCGATAAACGTATATCACTTGCATTATTCTCAATCCGAGAAATATAATTTTTTGTAGTTCCAACTTTCTCTGCAAGTTCCTTTTGAGTCATGTGTTGTCTTTTCCTCGCTTCTTGTATCAAAACTCCGATTTTGAAAGCCTCGAATTCCTCTTCGTATTTATCTCGAGATGGAGTTCCTATTTTGCCATACTTCTTATCTAGATGGTCATCCCAAGAAGTTAAGTTACTGTTGTTTTGATTTTTCATCATAATACTCGTGTTTTAGCTGTTCTGCCTTTTTAATTTCTTTTTTAGGAGTCTTTTGTGTTTTTTTCTGAAATCCACTTAATAGTATTACCAAATTTCCTTCATCGAAAAAGCAAAATACTCTATAAATATTGCTCCCTACTTGAATTCTTATTTCAAAGAGTCCTTCAGTTCCAATAATATGGTCAAAATACTTTTTGGGTACTACCTTTAATCCTCTCACTAATCCGATTACCCAATCAATTTTATCTTGAACCTCTTTTATCTGTGCATAATAAAAATCCCAAAAGTAATTTTTATACACCCGGATATTCCGTTTAAATTCCTCCAATCAAATTATGTTTTGTTTTATTACAAAGTTACCTAATCAGACAACTCTATCCAAATTTTTTGTCAAATTTTATGGTAATGCAGGTATTTAATGTATTATTGGCAATGTTTGGCGGCATGAATAGTTGCCGAAACCGGCGTCTATTCTGCCATATATAATGGTTTTATATTTGTCTTCACCCCTTGAATTACCTTCTTTTAGGGGCAATTATTTATGCCGCATTAGCTTTCGTAATTATTGATTATTCATGAGAATATTTCTCAATTAGATTTTGGAAGGGGAAGATTCATTTTCTTTACAATAGAAATAATCCTGGGATCATCTTTTATCTTTTCAAAACCAAATAATGGTGTTGTTATGTACGGGATGTTTGGGTCATGCATCTCATATGCTTTTTTGTAATTCTCAATTCCCATTTCTATATTGTTGATCCACAGGTAATAAAAAGCCAAATCGCAATATGTTACATAATTGCTTCTTGCATAATCCTCCAGGAAGCCAAGATAAGTCTTAATTGCAGCTGTAAAGCCTTTTTCCTGGTATGATTTACTTATTGCCTCTTTGATCGTATCATTCATTTGTGCACGATATTTCAAAAGTGTCGTGATTAAATTTTTATAGTCCCCATTTAAATAACAAGCATTTTCATACATACTCAATGCAAAATAGTGGTTCGAATCTATTGTAAGCGCTTTTTCGCATTTCTCAAGTGCCAGATTTACATCTCCGTGGTTGAGATCTACCACTGCACTTAATGCCAGTACTAATGGATTCATGGGATCCAGTTCAGCTGCCATTTGTGAATTAAAAAGTGCCTCGTCGTATCTTCCCAGGATCATTAAGAGATGTGCGTAAAAGATCCTTGACATCACATCATTCGGATTTATTTCAAGTGCTTTTTTATATTCCCTTTCACCCTTTTCCCAATCCCATTCAGTCCATACACTATTTCCTGCTTTTGTAGAGTGTGAACCGGGGAAATCAGGATCTAGTTCTATTGCTTTATCCAGGTTTTTATTGGCTTGAATCGTCGCTTCCCCTGGTGACATAAATCCCATTTGTTTCAATCTTCCGTATGCCCCTGCCAAACCTACATAGGGTTGTGCCCAATCGGGTTCCAGTTCAATTGCATGATTAAAATATTCAATTGCTTTTTCAAGGTCTTCTTCACCGAGCCTATCCAAGTAATGAATGCCTTTCAAATAGTTATCATAAGCTTCCTCGTTTACAGTTTTGGACCCGGCCAATAAGATCTCTTGCCGTGGAGTCAGCTTAACCTTTACCTCTTCTGCTATCTGTTTCGTTACCCGGTTATACCAGTTCAGGATTTGGTTTCTTGGTATTTTGTAATCGGCAATCCAGAGTTGCTCCTCCTCCCTTCCGGGAATTATTAATCTGGTATTTAGGCAAATAGAATCCTCTCCAAGGCATAAAACATCTGTTTCAAGCGCTGCATCTACATTTGTCTCTTTTGTGATTTGTGCTATGGTTTTATTCACATTCTTATAGAATTTTGATGTTGTTGTACCAGGTATGTGCAAATTACCTATTTTACCCATATCCTGGATAAGGGAGGAATGCATCCCTGAAACAAAATATTCAAGTGAGTCCATACCTGTATAATTTTCAAACGGAAGGACAATAATCGAACCGATTGACCCTGCCCTCACCTGTTTTCCTACACCGATAACATTAAATACTATCAAAGAGACAACAACAATTGAAGCAACCAATAGAACACTCGTGACCATTATGATCCTTTTCCTTGATTTTGACCTGCTTCTTATTAAACCGGCACGTTCTTTTCTTTTTTCCTGTATTGCTCCTTGTTCCCTTTTAACTGTTTCCTGATCTTCCATATATTTCAGGTACCACTCCAGGGCGGTTGTCAGATCAAGCAGCACCGGTTTAACCTGTCTGGGATCAAAATCCTTGGGATGGGCACCAAATGTAGACAGACTATTGAGGTTCTGCATCGAAACGATGATGTTGTGCGGAACCTTTTTTTCCCGGTTCAGCTTATCGATAATGCCCTTTAACGGTTCAGTCCCCCGGTCTCTTTTCAGTTCCCGTTCACAGAGATCAGTAATGATGAGCTCCAGGCACCTTCTCGCATAGACCAGTACGATGTTCTCATCATCGGTCTTTAACAGCCGTTGCAGTTCATTATCCAGTTTGGGATGTTTCCCTTTTATTGAATCGTGGAGCTTCTCAAGTTCCTTTATTTCAGATGACCAGATTGTCATAATTTATTTTGGATATTGGGCATTTAGTTGTTCTATTGCAAGTTACTGATATTTCAAGATTAAGTCAAATAAAAACAATTTTATGACAGCTAACGGGTTTATATGCGAAATACCATTGCGTGTCTTATGTTTATTTTGATATTTATACGTGAACCATAACCAACATTATGGTATAATATATTCGAAAGAGAGCTTCAAGCTTTGAACCACAGTGAAATATGCTCCTCCCCTGTAAAATATTTTCGTTCCTCAAATTTTACAGGGCAAGCATCGCATTTCATGTGGTAAACTTTGAACCACAGTGAAATATGCTTCTTTGTCGCATTTCACGTGGTAAACCTTGAACTCTTAATCCAGTTTCCTGATCCGCACTTCAATATCACTCTCATCTTTCAACAGTTCAACAATTTCGTCGGTGTTTGTATTCCCGTAATGATAGGGATATAGGATCTTAGGGCGAAAGGCTTTTGCTGCATCAGCTACCATTTCAGGTGACATGGTATAGGGAAGGTTCATAGGAAGGAATGCGATATCAATATCTTTCAGTGCTTTGATCTCAGGTATATTTTCCGTATCCCCGGCAACCAGAACATGTGTATCCCCAAAGGTAAGTATATAGCCATTACCACGCCCTTTTGGATGATAAGGCTCGCCACCGGGACGTTTATGTTCGATATTATAGGCAGGAATCGCTTCAATCACGATTCCTTTGATAGTTTTTGTGTCACCATTTTTCATTACAACGGCAGGTTTGAAATCTTCAAGATTATCCAGGCAGGATTGGGTCATTACCACGGGACAGTCATTTTTTAAAATATGATTAATGGCAGTTTGATCTAAATGATCACCGTGTTCATGGGTCACCAGGATCAGGTCTGCATCGGGAAGTTTGGTATAATCAGCTTCGCGCATGACAGGATCAATATGGATAACCATGTCGCAGAATTCAAACATCAGGGTTCCATGTCCGATAAAGGTCATGGCAAGATCACCTTCAGATGTTTTAACCAGGTCTTTTTCAAATTTCTCCTGGGCAAAAAAAGGTGTAGGAATTACTATCAAGAAGAACATAATAAGTAGATTTTTCATGATTGGATTATTTTTAATACCACAAGTTAATTTTTTTATTTGAAATGTAAAAATTCATATCCGGTTCTATATACTAATTTCCATATAGGGATATGTAAAAAGTATTAAAAAATCTTTAACCACAGATGGCACAGAGAAATAACAGAGGAAACAGAGTATTTAAAATCAATTCGTTATGCTCTGTTTTCTCTGTTCATCCTTTGTTATCTCTGTGGTTAATAGGATTTTTTAAACAACCTCAATCAAAAGGAGGGGTGGGTCCTAGATACGATAATGCAAAACAAAATGCCGAAAGAAAGAAAAATGAAATACAAATTACAACTCAATCACACCCATTACCCAAAATCCTCACTAACTTAGAACCTTGAACCACAGTGAAATTCGCTCCTTCCCTGATGAAATCTTTTCGTGCCTCAAATTTTACCCTGTGAAATGCGAAGCAATTTTGCAAGCAAAATTATTTCACAGGGTGAACAGGGCAAGCGTCGCATTTCTCGTGGTAAACATTGAAATTGGAACTATTCTTCTTCCTCCTTCTTCTTCGAAAACGCTCTCACCAAACCGCTTCGCTGAAGGGCTTCGGAAGCTTCCTGAACCTCAATGATTGTCGTATTCAACTGCTGCAGGGTAATATCAAGGCTGTCGGCAAATACTGAATCCACGAGTAATTTATTGATCAACCCTTTACCTGAGTTAATTTTATCTGTGATATCGATAAGATTACCGGTAAGCTGTTCCAGGTTTTGACTTGATCTATTGAGGTTTTTGCTGGCCATATAAATGTTATGTGTGAGGGTTGTATCGGTAAAAAGCGTGCCAAATACGCCCTGTCCTTCATTAATTTTGCCGGTGATATCCTCAAGGTTACGGGATATTTGTTCTGCAAAGAGGCTGGCTGAATCGAGGTTCGCAGTAAGCGTAGTGTCAGCAAATAATCTACCGACCAGACCTTCACCCCTGTTTACCCTGTCGGATATCTCTTTCAGGTTTTGACTGGAGAGGCTGAGGTTATATGCGAAGGAAGTATCTGTGAAAATCTTGCCGAATATTCCTTCTCCCTGGTTGATTTTGCTGGTTATATCGATGAGATTTGATGATACAACAGAGATCCGTTCACTTGATGTTTTGATTTCCCGGAGTATATCATCAATTTCAACAGCTTCCATGGTAGGAAGATTATCACCATTGGAGACAGACTCTTCATCGGGGCTGCCAGGCAGAAGAACCACAATTTTACTACCCATCAGGCCTTCGGAGGCAATGGTAGCGATGGAGTTCTTTTTAATGAATGGTGTGACTTTTTCGTTGACAGCCATTTCGATGATGACAACTGAATCGGAAAGAATATCCATTTTGCTGACTGTCCCCACATCGATACCGGTAAAGCGGATATTTGCTCCAATACGTAGTCCTTTTACATCACTGAACATAGCTGTGATTTTAACGTTACGCTGGAACATGCTCTGCCTGCTTCCAATAAAGTAGATCGCAAGGATAAATAAAAGTACACCCAGGGCAATATAAATACCCAGGCGTATGTTGCTTTTGCGTCTCGTTCTCATAATTATATAAAATAGTTTTTAACTGTTATATTATCGTGATTTTCAAGTTCTTCAAATGTTCCTTTGGCAATGAATTCTCCTTCGTGGATGATTAAAACACTATTTGACACAGTGCGGGCACATTTCAGATCATGTGTAACGACAATGGAGGAAGCACTGTATTTTTTCTGAACCCTGACTATCAGTTCACTGATTTCACGTGAAGTATACGGATCGAGTCCGGTTGTAGGTTCATCGTAAAGGATAATCTCAGGATTGAGGATCAGTGTACGGGCAAGTCCGGCACGTTTGCGCATTCCCCCGGACAGTTCAGCCGGCATTTTTTCTCTGGCCTCTGTCAGATCAACACTTTCCAGGGCCTGCTCAACACGTTCCTGCATTTCGCCGCGTTGGAGCCCGGGCATATTCCGTTTGAGGGGGAAAAGCAGGTTTTCTTCCAGTGACATGGAATCGTACAAGGCACCTTCCTGGAAAAGATATCCGACTCTTATTCTGAGTGCATTGAGTTCCTGTTCTGAAAGGGATAATACGTTTTGTCCAAGCACATTGATACTTCCTGCATCAGGCCATATTAGAAGTACGATGCATTTGATCAGGACTGATTTGCCTGCACCCGATCGACCGAGTATTACCAGATTCTGGCCTTTGTACAGGTCCAACGAAACACCTTTTAAAGCCTTTTTATTTTCAAAGGTTTTATGGAGGTTAACGAGCCGTATTACCGGTTCACCGTTATGAGGAGCACTTGTCATATAACAATTTCAGTTAACTGGACAGCAATCAGGTCGATTATAAAGATCACGACGGATGAAATGACTACTGCCATATTGGATGCCCAACCTACTCCCTGCGTGCCACCGCTTGCTGTGTATCCCTTATAGCAGCCGATGAGGCCGATGGCAAAACCAAAAAAGAAAGTCTTGATGGTTGCAGGTATGATATCAATATAACGAATATCTTCAAATGAATTTATGATGAATAATTTAAGGGAAACCGATCCCTGGAGGTTAATACCGATAAAAGAACCGATCAATCCAATTGCATCAGCATATATCACCAGGAGCGGAACCATTAAGGTTGTTGCAAGGATCCTGGTTGAGACCAGAAATTTCATCGGATTGGTACCGGAAACTTCCATTGCATCGATCTGTTCGGTGACACGCATGGAACCAAGCTCAGCACCAAGACCTGATCCTACTTTCCCGGCAAAGATAAGTGCAGTGATAACAGGACCTATTTCCCGAAGGATTGACACACATATCAATCCGGGGAGTTCAGCTTCTGCACCAAGATCTCTGAGCATCGGCCAGGTCTGAAGGGTTAGCACCAATCCCATGATGAATGCAGTTATACTGATCAGAGCCAGTGTTTTATAACCGATCAGGTAGCACTGCCTGGCAAATTCCTCCCCCTCAAAGGGCCTGCGGAATATTTCACGGGAAGCCTTCCCGGCAAACAGAATGCTGTCACCCAGTTCATGAAAAAATTCTTGCAGGGTGCTGGTTAAATCATTTCCGGCAACTTTGTCAGCCATAGATTCGAGTTGTGGTTCGCTGATTTGGAAATATAAAGTTAAGAAAATATAAGGGTTAAAAGAATGAAGGAAAAGAAATTAAAAAAGATCTGCCGGAGTATTCTGAGTACATGGAAAAAGTAAGATACAGAGTAATTCAATATATTTGGTAATAAAATTATACATAGAAGAAATAAAATGTTTCTCCCAGATATTCACAGATCGGAAAGTATTGATTAACAAATATCTGGACTTTGTGTACTTTATGCTTTTCTTTGCGTACTTTACGTGAAAAAGGGATTGTGAATTAGCTACATAGGAGGATGATTCCGGAGATTAGAATATGATTATGACTTTTATATCATAAAACAATAAAATGAAAAGATCAATTATCAGCATCGTTCTTAAAGCAGGTATTTCCCTGTTTGTTTTAGTTTTAATTACTGGCTGCACTCAAAAATCCATGGATGAACTAAGTCTGAATGAATTCGCGAATCCGCCTGAATCTTCCAGGATCTATACCTGGTGGCACTGGATGGATAATGCCATCACAAAAGAAGGTATCACCAGGGATATGGAAGCCATGAAAACACAGGGCATTGCCGGTGCAACAATTCTCAATATCGGCTTATTCGGAGAGCGGGATATGGGCGTTCCACAGGTTATTTTCGGAACTGAAGAATGGTACGACATGTTCAAATGGGCAGTGCAGGAAGCCAATCGTCTTGGAATAGAAATTGGTGCTCATAACTGCGACGGGTGGAGCACCAGCGGTGGACCGTGGATTACTCCTGAAATGTCGATGAAACAATATGTATGGAGCAAAACATACATCGAAGGAGGACACTTTATTGATACAGCAATCGCTGAACCATTTGGTATGATGGATTATTATGAAGATGTGGCAGTGATAGCTTACCCGGCTGAAAATATGCCCAACTCATTCCAGCTTTCCAGCCCATTGGTCAGGATCAATGATACCATCGATGGAAAACTGTTATTTGACGGCAATCCATTCAGCCATGTGATGATTGGTAACAACCTGTCAATTGATATTACATTTAAACAGGCATTTGTTGCTGAACAAATTGCAGTTCATCTGAGAATGGCCAGCAGCTGGGGCAGCCTGAAAGATATCCGGTGTTTGTTTGAAATAAAAGCATCTGAAGATGGAAAGCATTATAAGCATGTTACGGATATTGAAACAACCGGTGTCAACAAAAATATTATTACAGAAATTCCCCAAACCAGGGCGAAAAACTTCAGGATTGAATTAAAGAAACATTCAGACATACCGTATTATACCCGTATCAGTTTATCGGAGATTGAGTTGTTAAAGAAACAGGAAAAACCCTTATATGCTCCTTCCTATATGTATCATCTGGAAAAAACAGCTTCAACCAGACCTGTTGAAGTAAAGGATATTTTTGTTTCGGACTCTTTATCTGGTCTGGCTGTTCCTGTTGAATCTGCCGGTGTGATAGACCTTAGTGCGAACTTTAATGCCCACGGACATTTAAAATGGGATGCTCCCGAAGGCAACTGGATTATCATCAGGTTCGGATATACCACAACAGGTTCTCAAAATGCTCCGGCTACAAATGCCGGAAGAGGGCTGGAATGCGATAAAATGGATACAGCTGCATTGAATTTACATTTTAACAGTTTTCCTGAAAAAATGATACAGGCCGCAGGGGAATATGCAGGAAACACTTTTAAATATTTATTTATCGACAGCTGGGAGTGCAATTTCCAGAACTGGACAAAGAATTTTCCTGATGAATTTGCAAACAGGCGTGGCTATAGCCTGATCCCATGGATCCCGGTCCTTTGTGGTGAGATAGAAAATAATACCGTTGAAACAGAAGCTTTCCTCCATGATTTCAGAAAAACAATAGCAGAATTGATCGGGCAAAATTATTATAAACATTTCAGTGAATTATGCCATCAGGAGAGAATGGACCTTCATGCCGAAGTGATATATGGAGGGGTTTATTATCCTCCGCTGGATATTCTGAAATCCAACAGCCATGTTGATCTACCAATGTGGGAATTCTGGACAGAGCAGGATAAAGACGGGTTTGTTCATTATACACCTGTACAGCATACAAGTTTTGATAAACCGATGTATGCTTCAGTGGTATATGATAAACCAGTTGTTCCATCTGAAGCTTATACCGGTTTTGCCCATTACAGTGAGTCACCATGGGATCTGAAACTTTATGGCGACAGGGCCTATTGCTCAGGGATTAACCGTATGGTTTTGCATAGCTATGTGCATCAACCAACAGAAAGAAAGCCAGGGATGACGCTTGGTCAATTTGCCTCACATTTTAACCGTCATAACCTCTGGTGGCCATATGTTTCAGATTGGTTTACGTACCAGGCAAGGATTCAGTATGTATTACAAAAAGGCCTGGTAGTTTCTGACATACTATATTTTATTGGCGACCTGTTACCTGAATATCAAAAATATCATGATTTATATACCTTACCATACGGATATCATTTCCAGTTATGCAATGCGGATATCCTTATTAATCATAGCGAAATTGAAGATGGCAGGATTAAACTAAAGAATGGTCCTGTCTATCAAATCCTGTTGTTGCCTGACAACAATCGGATGGAATACTCCACTTTACAAAGAATTGCAACCCTTATTGAAAATGGTGCAACGGTGATCGGTCCGAAACCTTCCGGTGTCCTCTCCTATAAAGATCGTGATCACAATAACAGGGAGCTGGAGAACCTGGCTGATGAAATCTGGGGAAATATTGACGGGAAGATCATTACTGAGCACGCATACGGTAAAGGGAAAGTGATCTGGGGTGAATCGCTCAAGGATATTTTATACGACAAGAATATCCAGCCTGATTTTGAGTGTATAAAAGAAGACTCTGTCAACCTTCTGTTTATTCATAAGAAGATTGATGATAAGGATATTTATTTTGTTGTTAACCAGGAGGACAAAACAATACAAACAGAATGTATTTTCAGGGTATCCGGGAAATCACCGGAGATCTGGAATCCGCAATATGGAATATCCTCCGGTCCGGATGTCTACAAGGAAGAAGAGGGAAGGATCAGGATGCCCGTTAGATTTCAGCCCAGGGAATCTCTGTTTATTGTTTTTACTGAACAGATTCCGGATGAACACATCATTGCTGTTCAGTTAGATGGAAAACAAATATTTCCACTTCATCGAAATGCTGATGCCAATTTGTATATTCCGGAAGTAACTTCTGCTGGCGAAAGCATCCGAATTTTGTCTGATCTGCCTGGTGAATATACTTTTCAATCAAATCTTGGGAAAGAATACAAGGTTTCAACAGCAGGAAATGAAGAATATGAAATTAAAGATTTCACCGGGATGATCCATTTTGAAAATGATAGTGGATCGATCAAACCGGTAGAAATATCGGACTTTCAATACTGGAATGAGTTTGAAGATCAGGACATCAGGTATTTTTCAGGAATGGCCAGGTATAGTATTGATTTCAGTTTGCCTGAAGGCTTTAGGAATGAAGAGGATTCACTCGTATTGTCAATAGGAGGTATTAAAGCCACAGGCGATGTTGTCCTCAATGGCCACAAATTAGGTTATGTGTGGATGCCAGGACAGCAGTTAGATGTATCCCGATTACTTCCGCAGGGTTCCAACAAACTTGAAGTAACAGTTGCCAATGTATACAGGAACAGGTTAATAGGTGATATGGTACAATTTGGTGAAATAAAAAGTTTGTGGACAACCTCTCCGGTGCAGCAATTTTTGAATAAAGATATACCCTTGCAGGAGTCGGGAGTTGCGGGTCCGGCTATAGTCACCAAAATAAAGCCTGTCTATATTGATTTTGCTGATTAATGACAACGAGGAAATAGTTCTCGGTTCTCGGTTGTTTGTAGGGTTTGGGTTTTGGGTAAGATGATTCTCGGTTCTCGTTTCTAGGTTGTGTGTGGGATTTGGGTTTTGGGTAATATGGTTCCCAGTTCTCGTTTATATCATGACTTAAATGTTCTTATTCATAGAATTTAAATCCCTTCATATCTGAATTTTTCAAATAGAGCATAAGGTTTGTTGTTTCTTTTCCGGTTTGTGTTGATAGACCATAAGCTTCATTTAATTCATTTTCATCAATGTACTTTTGATCAAAAGCCCTGTATAACTGGGACTTTACTTCAGCTACCGATCCTCTGGAAACAGAGAGAAATTGAATGAATTCTTTGTTTCCTCCTCTTTCAAATCACTCAGCTATATTATCCATTCCTGATCCGGAAGAATCTCTAATTTGTTTTACAAGCGAGAAATCTTTAGAAAAATATTCTTTCCTTGTGAATTGATAAATTAACTTGCACAATTCTCTGGCACTTTGCCAACATTTAAGGTCCTCAAAACGTTTTATTGTAGACATAGGAATAAAGATTAATTGATTAATACTCTTTATTCCTTTATCCAATTTATTATTAAATATCGGTTATTACAAAGAAGAAAAATTAAATATTAGATTTAAATTCTAAGAACAAGAATTAATAACTACTTCACCCAATACTCTGATCCCACACACAACTGAGAACTGAGAACAGAGAACCGAGAACTATAAAGCCTTCTCTGAAGGCTTTATATTCCATCCCTGAACCTGCAATAAAGGATTCTCTTCATCTAAATCTTCCGCATTAAAGTGGACTTTTATGGTACGCTTTTCGCCCGGTAAAAGAGAGAAATAATTATCTTCCCAGAAAACCGGGAGTACCAGGTCTTTTGAATCGCTCTTGATTATTTTTGGATTAACGAAAAATGCAAGGGAAGATGATGGATTTTCAACGGTCACATCCAGACTACAAGTATTACCGTCCTTTTCAACAGAAGTGGCAGTAACATTCAGGATTACTTCAGGGAGTTTGTTCAATTCGGTGAAATCTGCATTTTCATCTCCTTTTGCCGACAGCCAGTAGAAATTAGAAGAGATTAATTCACCTGAGGCATCTTTTAATTCAAGTTTCAGGAAATATACATTTCCAAGGTTATCCGGCCAGTCGATATCCATAACTTTTTTACTTTCATCGGCTGAAACATCAATGGATACCTCATCTGAATATTTCTCTTCCATATTGAGATCATAAATTGTTGCAGATGTTGTCAGGTCATTAAAATCCTGGTAATTACCATTAATGACGCAGATGGAGCTGTCGTCATAAGAGTACTGGATATGCAACTGTTCGCAGGCGGTTTTAGTACCGTAGAATGCACCATTTGGTGCGAAATAATAATCGTATAGCTGCCAGTAGAGAGAGGGCCAGGCGGAGTTATACATCCAATAGATAATACCGCTTGACCGGTATTTGTTCCTGGCATATGCTTCAAACATTGCTTTTACTGCCTCCAGTTGAAGAACCTGAGATTTCATACAATATTCTTCAACACCTGCTGGTTCACCATAACGGGAAAATAATGCCTCTCTGGCATCGGGGTAAAATCTGTCATGCAGACGTATTTCCCAGGATTTGCTGATAGGCCAGAGATCCTCTTCGGGCATCATTTTTTGCAGGCTCTCCAGGGGGGGTATCTGTTCACCGGCCGGGGCTGCTTCGGTGTTGAATTCCAGTTTTCCGTACCAGTATGAGGGAGGGCGGTATGAATAAACAACAGGCCATGGTCCCATCCAGAGTCCTGTATATCCCGCAATATCGCTGGAGTCCTGGGTGGCGGACGACTGATAAGGTCTGGTGCCATCATATTTATCGAGCACATTGATATATCTTTTTTCAATGTCGCCGGGAGGAGGATTATCACTCCCGTAAAGCCAGTCAAAAACGGACGGATGATTTCTAAGGTGTATGATTTGATCTTTCCAGCTTGCTTCGGCAATGTCTGCAATATGGGGAGTCCAGTTCCGCCACCTTTCCCATGAACAGCAGCAGCACCATCCAACCATAAGCATGATCCCCTCTTCATCACACAGATCGAATACATAATCCGAACCGCGTGGAGCCTCCATGCGCAAAGCATTCAGGTTCATGTGTTTAGCATATTGAATGTCCGTCTCAGCTCTTTTCTTATCGGGGCGCAGCATCATATCCTGAACATATCCTCCGCCCCTGATAACAATATTCTCACCATTAACCTGAAATACCCTTGTGCGTTTATCATCGAAGGTATTCATATATGAAGTGATTTCACGAATACCAAAACGCACTTCTTTCAAATCCGAAATTTTATCTCCTGTTTCGAATGTTAATTTGAGATCATACAGGTTTGGAGTACCCACTGTATGAGGCCACCAGAGGCGTGGATTGGAAAACTTAAGCTGTGGGTATTGGTCTGGAGCAAAAGATATTAACCTGGTCTCTCCGGGATCGAGCGTTACTTCCTGAGAAAATTCGGTTTCTTCAATCTGACCCTTTAGCAGTCCTGTTACCTGGTTGTCTTCTGTATTAACCAGTTCTGCGGAGATCGTCAGATCGGCAATATCTGTTGAGGGCAGGTCCAGGTCAGTAATAACATGTGGATGTTTGATGGCAACCGGTCCTGTTGATTGAATAAAAACATCATACCAGATTCCCAGCCCCCTGTCGGGAGGAGTCGGATTCCAGTCGACCCATGTGATCGTGAGATCCATCCCTTCAGGAGGGAATATCTCCAGCGCCAGGCAGTTATTCTCTCCGGGAACAGCATGTTCCGTAATATCCAGATCGAACAACTTGTAGGCACCCTCAATAGTTGTAGTGTCGGCGATTAAATTTCCGTTAAGCCAGACATTGGCTTGGTAATTAATACTGTGAAAATTCAGCCAGATATTTTTCCCTTTATAATCAGCCGGCAGTTTAAATTCTGTACGGTACCACCATGGAACTGCAAAAGGACTATCTTCCGGCATTTCCCTTCTTCTTCCTGTGAAATATCCGGGGATGGATTCGATGTTTGTTCCATAGTAAGGATCGGGATACACACCGTTTTCTACCAGTACGGCCAGGATGGTTGCCGGAACGGTAGTCGGATACCATTCCTCAGTTTCATATGCCGTGGAAGAAATTGCTTCGCCGTCTTCGCCTATCTCGGATGAAGACTGAATAGCCCAGTTTTCTTTCAGGAATAATTTTTCTTCTGTATCTGTTTGACGTGTGCAGGATAAAATGAACATTATTCCAGAGAGTAATAATACAATAGAAAATAAATTTTTCATAGTATCTGATATTAATTGTGAATTGCTTGAGCAGACATGAAATAGAACTTTATTACAACCTGATTATAAGGATTTATGCAAAGTTCGCAAAGGATTGGTTTATAAGTATCTGTACCTCGCACGCATAATATTTTTCCTTGCATACTTTGCTTTAAAAAAAGGCTGTGAGTCAGCATGCGAATACACAGGTTCCTTGATATAAAGTTTAAAATTGTATTCCGGCAGAAACAAATTTAAACTTTTTATGATGGAAAGTAATAATTTATGTCGTTAAAATGAATATTACCGTATTAGTCAGTGGGTATTTGAGTCTCAAAACGCTTTTTATCCTGTTTGCAAATGATCTGGACGATATCCCTTGATGTCTTAACGTCGGTCGGAAGTCCTCCGGGTGACATAACCCACATGCCGGATAACCAGAAATTTTTCAGTCCCGGCAGTATTTTCTTAACCATCCTGAATCGTTTTGCCAGATCAGGTGTTATATAATCCATGTCATAAATGTTCTTTTCCAGTTGCCGGTATAATGCACGTATGTTATGGGTGTGGCAACATCGGTTACTTCAACAGAAGATTTGAATCCCGGATATTTATTTTCAAGAATGTCTGATACTATAATATATAAAAGGAATTTATCTGTATGTTTTTTTCATATATCCGGCATATTCAGTGAAGATATCTTTCAGTAATGAATATTCTTTTCTTATTCTGATGTAAATGGTAAGATAATTCAGGATGATATTTATACATGAATTATGTTATTTATTTATGTTACTTGATCTGGTTTGCATTATAAGT
>CAZGOR010000025.1:0-20671 GCA_964527875.1 uncultured Bacteroides sp.
TGGATATGGTCTGCAATTTGGTCCTTTTGAACTTGCCGACAGAGTTGGACTTGATAAGGTTTTAAAATGGATGAATAACCTTTTTCTGGAATTTGGTACTTCGTGTTTCAAACCTTCACCAATCATTAAACGACTCGTCCGGGCAAATTATCTTGGAAAAAAGTCTGGGAAAGGTTTTTACAAATACGAAGAAGGAAAAATTATCAGCCAGGCAATCACAGCTACTGAATTTATTTAAATAATGTCTCAATGAAAATTATTGTTCTTAACTGCGGCAGTTCATCGATTAAATATCAATTCTTTGATATGAACAATAAGAAAACGATGGCCAAAGGTCTTGTAGATAAGATCGGATTACATGGTTCTTATATTAGGCACGAAAGAAATGACGGTGATGCAGTTACTCTGGAAGGTGAAATAGTCGATCATCAGGCAGGTATAGAATTTGTTTTGGGAATTCTGACAAGTAAAAATCGAGGCAGCATCAATAGTTTAGATGAAATAGATGCTGTTGGACATCGTGTTGTGCATGGGGGAGAACAATTTCATGACAGTGTCAGGATCACCCCTGAAGTTATAGATAAAGTAACTGAATGTATCGATCTTGCTCCATTGCATAATCCTCCTAATTTAAAGGGCATACTGGCAATACAGGAGCTTCTGCTTAAAGTACCTCAAGTTGCTGTATTCGATACCGCTTTTCACCAGACTATGCCTAAACATGCATACATGTATGCCATACCTTACTCGCTTTATGTAAAATATGGCCTGAGAAGATATGGTTTTCACGGAACAAGTCACAGATATGTATCTCAAAGAGCTTATGAGATCCTTAAAAAAGATCCGTGTACACTTAAAATGGTAACCTGTCACCTCGGTAATGGAGCATCCATAGCTGCAATAAATTGTGGTAAAACTATTGACACCTCTATGGGCCTCACTCCGGTGGAAGGACTGATTATGGGCACCAGAACAGGTGATCTTGACCTGGGTATTCTGATGTATATCATGCAAAAGGAGGAAATCAACATTCATGCAGCAAACACATTGGTAAATAAACATAGCGGTATGCTGGGTATAACCGGTATATCATCAGACATGAGAGAAATTGAGGATGCTGCTGAAAATGGTGATGAAAGAGCTATTCTTGGACTCGAAATGTATTATTACAGGGTCTGTAAATACATCGGGGCTTATTCAGCTGCCATGAATGGCCTTGACGCGATTATTTTTACAGGTGGAATTGGTGAAAATTCACCCAAAACCCGTAAGCAGATCTGTAAAAATTTCGAATATCTGGGACTTGAGTTTGATGATGAAAAAAACAATAATTCACGCAAAAAAGAAGCCATCCTTACAAAGAACACATCAAAGGTAACAGTATTGGTGATTCCTACCAATGAAGAACTAAAGATAGCCGAAGAAACGGAACGGATCATAAAGGGAAAATAAAACCATATGAAGTTAAAAAAGCTTGACGAACTTTTTTCACTTGCAAAAAAGAAGCAAAAAAGCAGGCTTGTTGTTGCTGCAGCCCATGATAAACAAGTTCTTCAGGCAGTATACTCAGCCTATAGTAAAAATATTGTCGAGCCCATATTAATCGGTGAGGAAAAACAGATTAAAGAAATTTGTTCCGATCTGGGTATTGATTCCGTTTCATTTCAAATCATTCATGAACCTGACCCTGTTACAGCCTGTTACAGAGCTGTCTCCACCATCAAAGACGGACAAGCAGATATACTTATGAAAGGATTGGTTTCCACGGCTCCTTTTTTAAAATCCATTTTAAACAAAGAAACAGGAATAAAAAAACGTGATATATTAAGTCATTTTGCTCTTTTTGAAATTCCCGGATATCACAAATTGCTTGGCTTGACCGATGCAGCAATGAACATTCATCCCGTCCTGGAAGAAAAAGTAAATATCATCCGGAATGCTGTGGAAGTTTTCCACAGGTTGGGACAGAAAAATCCCAAAGTAGCAGTTATTGGACCGGTAGAAGTGGTTAACGAGAAAATTGAGTCAACCGTACATGCAGCTATATTAACCACAATGAACCGGCGTATGCAAATTACAGGTTGTATCATTGACGGTCCTCTTGCACTGGATAATGCAGTTAACCGGGAAGCTGCAGAACATAAAGGTATTGTCAGCGAAGTTGCCGGTGATGTTGACATCATTCTGACAAACAACCTGGATAGTGGTAACATATTGTATAAATCACTGATTTTTCTGGCAAACAGCATTTCAGCCGCAATTGTAATGGGAGCCGATTCACCTGTTGTCCTGACCAGTCGTGCAGATTCAGAAGCAAGTAAACTGATGTCAATCGTACTTGCAGCAGCTCTGGATTGATATATTGACTATTGACATCCACAATTCTTCATAAAATGGCACTTCATCATACACTGGCTATAAATCCAGGATCCACTTCAACAAAAGTGGCAGTCTATGTTAATACAAAAGTCATCTTCCTGAAAAGCATCCCGCATAAACTTGAAGAACTCTCGAAATTCAAAAGGATATCAGACCAGTTTAAATACCGGAAAGATATTGTGATTGAGGAATTGAAGAATGCTCAGATTGAATTCGAAAAAATCGAAGCAGTTATAGGCAGAGGTGGATTATTAAAACCTATTAAATCAGGTATTTATAGAGTAAATGAAGCAATGAAAAAAGACCTTCTGGAAGGTGTTCTGGGACAACATGCCAGCAACCTGGGAGGATTAATAGCCGATGATGTTGCATGCCTGCTGCCCAATGCAAAAGCCTATATCGCAGATCCGGTGGTTGTTGATGAACTTGAAGATGTTGCCCGGTTTACAGGTCACCCGGAATTTAAAAGAATTTCAATCTTCCATGCATTAAATCAAAAAGCTACTGCACGTTCGTATGCCAGACTACTTAACAAGAAATATGAAGATCTGACTCTTATCATTGCCCATATGGGAGGGGGTGTATCTGTTGGAGCACATAAAAATGGGAGGGTCATTGATGTAAACCAGGCACTCGACGGAGAAGGACCATTTTCACCTGAACGATCCGGCACACTCCCCATCGGTACACTGGCAAGGTTTTGTTTCCAGAAAGGTATGACTCTGGATAAAGTACAAAAAATGATCACTGGTGAAGGCGGTTATGTAGCTTATTTCGGAACAAATAACGCATACGAAATTGAACTGATGGCTATAGAAGGAGATGAAAAGGCCAGATTAATACAGGATGCTATGTCCTATCAGATCGCAAAAGAAATTGGAGCAATGGCTACTGTTCTGGAAGGTAATATCGACGGAATCATTCTTACAGGAGGAATCGCAAATAACCCCATGGTTTGCGAATATATCAAAAAAATGGTCTCTTTTATTGCACCAGTCATTATCTATCCGGGCGAAGATGAAATGCATGCACTGGCAATGAATGGATTAATGGTATTAAAAGGTGAAATCGAACCGAAAGAGTATGACGAAAGTAATATGATTGTTAGTGATATAGATTAAGAAAGAAGGCTAAGGCTAAGGAGGGTATATGATTCAGGGTGAAGGTTGCAGGGTGTAGGTTACAGGGTATAGGTTGATTAAAGCATGAAGACTCCTGAAGGGGTCAAACTGTGAATAAACCAGTACAAAGTGCCGGGCAGGGATAAAGATATTAATTACAATCCCCTGAACAGGGATTAAATTTATAAGATTAAATTAAGGTGTTGATATTGAGACTGGAAGAATTTTACCGTTAAATATTTTATGGCCATTTAATGCAAAATCAACAATAAAAAGGGCCATTTCCTCTGTTGTTAATGGAGCTTTACTACCCGGGAAAGCTTCTTCAAACATCTCTGTCTGAACCGCTCCCAATGCAAGACAATTAAATGAAATACCGGAATCCCGGTATTCTTCTGCCAGACATTCAGTCAGAATCCCCAATCCACCCTTGGCAGCACTGTATGCAGTAAGTCCCGGGAATTTGACACTTCCGTTGATACCTCCCATGCTAGAAATGTTCAGTATATGAGGATTGTCTGCATTTTTCAACAAACCGATCAATGCCTGGATAAATAAAAAAGGAACCTTAAGATTGATATTAATAGTATTTTCCAGTTCTTCCGGTTGAATGTTTTCAAAAGGTTTGTTAACCAGGTAACCGGCATTATTAATCAGGATATCCAGTTTAGTGAAAAATTGTTGAATGCGGGGAATAAGCCAGGTAGTCATGTGGGCAGTATCTGATAGATCTGCCTGCATTATCTCCACACCTATTCCCGAAGGCGTTGATTGACAAACATTTTTAAGTTTTTCAAGGTTCTTTTTGTTCCTTGAAAGAGCAATAATTCTGTTCCCTGGTTTACCGGCAAATCCTTTAACAATTTCAAAACCGATTCCACGTGAAGCTCCCGTTACAATAATGTTCATAAAATATTTGTTTATGCAAAAATAAAAATAAGAATTAATTTTGTCCTTTTTAGAAATTTGATATTGACATTTAACTGATTGGGAAAAATATTTTATGTACAGGCAAATAAATAAAGCGGGTTTAATTTTTACATTCCTCATAATGTTGATGATTCCTGATATTCTGGCACAACGAGGTGAAAAGGAAGAAGAATTAAAACCAATAGACAGGATCTTTTTTGGTGGCAATTTCAGCTTAATGATTGGTACCATAACCAATATTGAAATATCTCCGCTGGTTGGCTATCATATTACACCAAGGTTAGCAGCCGGAACAGGAATACGGTTTGAGTACTTCAGGGATAAGGGCTTTTATTACCCTTACCAAACAACTATTTACGGAGGAAATATTTTTTCCAGATATATCATCATTAAAAACCTGGGCGAAGGGATCAATTTGGGATTGAATACCGGGCTTTTCACCCAGTTAGAATATGAAATCCTGAGCCTGGAAAAGGAATATTTTGATCCTCCATATACAGCTGACGGCCGTTTCCTGGCTCATTCAGTCCTCGTGGGAGGTGGTATTATCCAACCTTTTGGCAGAAGATCAGCGCTATTGCTTACCATCCTCTATAACCTTAATGAAAATGCCCGGTCACCATACAGTAATCCGATCATCCGGATGGGTGTTATTTTTTAGCTAAAGTCAATAAATAAAAAGGGGAAGTTCACCCTGCGAAATTTGAGGCACGAAAATATTTCACGGGACAGGCAATTTTGCTTGCAAAATTATTCCACAGGATAAAAAGGGAAAAGTACTAATATACTGGTATTTATAGTAATTCATTCGTTGAAAAGGAATTGTTATTATTGATCTGAAACTTGTTCAAATAAAAACAAAACGTATCAGAGTATAATTTTGAATCTGTCTGCATCGAGATGAACAGGAAATTTTTTTCTGAATTTTTTCAGTTCACCAAGATCCAATGTCACAGTTTCAGAAATATCCTTATCACATGGTAATTGTTTTATAATATTTCCTTTATAATCTATTACCAAAGAATCTCCTGAATAATTAATGCCCATGCCATCTGTTCCAATCCTGTTAAGCCCAATCAAATAGCAATGATTTTCAATTGCCCTGGCTCTGAGTAATATTTCCCAGACTGACATTCGGGAGGATGGCCAATTGGCAATATAAATAAGCAGGTCGTAATCTGATACATTCCTGCTCCATACAGGAAATCGCAGATCATAACAAATCAGGGGCATGATTCTCCATTTATGAAGATGAACGATCAGTTTATCTGTTCCGGCAGCATAATATATGTGTTCCTCTCCCATCCTGAAAAGATGACGTTTATTATAGGCTAAATAATGCCCGGTTGGTTTCATCCAGATCAATCTGTTATAATACTTCTCCTGTTCTTTTATCAACAGACTCCCTGTAATGTGAACCTGCATTGACCGGGCCATTTCCCTCATCCATTTGACAGAATCACCGTATACTTTCTCAGAAAAAGTGGAAACATTCATAGTAAAACCTGTTGTAAATAATTCCGGAAGAATTATCAGGTCTGTTGGAAAAGCAATTTCTTCAATTCGTTTAGTGAAATATTTAAGATTTTCATTAATATTTTCCCATCTAAGGTCAGCTTGAATGAGTGTAATTTTCAATGACATAGACTCTTTATCCATAAAAATAGGTTGTAGTCAGAATTCCCTGTTAATCAAATTAATTTCATAAAAAAAGCTGTCTTTAAGTCAGGTCTGTGATGACTCACGAGACAGCTCAGAATTCAGGGTAATATCTTTATGTACCGATTAACATAAGCTCCAAGTTGGCCTAACTTGCAGTTTGTGTTAATTTCTAACAGTAGTTTGGTAATTTTCAAGTATCTGATTCACCAATGGCTGGTAATATGTCCAATAAAATTTTGAATGACTGGTTGGTTTGTTATTATAGAACATGCCCTCTATAATATTTATCCCCTTCAGTTTGGCAGTAAACATTGTTACCGGATATTCCACAAAATCACCACAAAAATAGTAGAATGAGGATCCTTCGGAAGATTCAATGATTGCGGGAAATCTTGATGGAAGGTTATATTGATCAAGCAGAGATTTACCATCAATGGCAATATGAATCTTATATTCAGCAATCACCTGATTGTCAATGGCTTCAGTTATATCAAACCAATTTGGGGAAAAAACTGTTTCAGGAAGATCAAAATTATTCATTCCATACTCGGTAGTCTGTATTTCTGGTACATTTATATCAAGATGTTTGTCTGCCTCCAACACAACCACATCCTTTGTTTCCTGATTAGCCAATATTATTCCATGGCCAGTAAATGTCCAATCAGAATTATTCTTATTTTTATAACTATCTACTATCCATCCGGGAATATCTTTATTTTTATCAGGATTAAGATTGTGAATATATTTTCCAATCCATCCACTCCAGTGCAATCCAAAAAGGTCTTCAGTTCTTATTCTGACAAGTTCATCAGTTGGAGGTGCAATAAAATTATATTCACCGATAATCAGTTTGCCTTCACCATGCATTTTCTTTAAAAAAAGATAATCGCTATTATTTAATCCGCCCTCTATCAGTGTCCCTTTGTCCTCTGTATCTCTACCCCTGTACCACTCATTAAAAAATACTCCATAGGTGTCGGCATAATATACCATATCATATTCGTCGACCAAATTATCTATTTCTGCAAGTTTAACTCTCATTATATCATATTTCCTCGATTTTGTAGGTTTGATTGGGTGAAATCCAAAATAGTCTTTATTCACGTTATACACCTTGTTATCCGACTTAACATATTTATCATGGACCAGTATCCAGAATAGTGCCCGGTGTTCATCCCTGTCAAAACTATGAACGGTTTTATTCACCACCATGATATCGAGGGGTTGGCTTGGTTTGAAACTCCATAAAAGCCAGCTAAATAAAGGAATTAAAACCAATATGATAATAATGATCAGTATGGTTTTTATTGTCTTCATAGGTTATGAAATTTGATGTCTTGCTTAAAGTGTCTCTTCTTCCGAATAATACAGATCACTATTCAGAAAAAATTATCACAATGTATAAAAATAAAAAATTTAATTCATAAAAGAAACTTTTTCACCAAAACAGATATCATAATACTAATGAATGGGTATTTTTGGGATAATTTTTGCAATAAATCATTGGCATTAATTCCTTTTTAATTTTATTTTGGTCAATGATTTCAAATTAGAACTTAATGTTAATACAGTCATGAATAAATTTATTATCTTATTAATCAGTTTCATATTTCTTTTCGGTACATTAAAATTACAGGCGCAGGCAGGTCTGAATATCCATCTTGATCCCAAATATGGCCCTGATAGTCTTTCCCGGATGCAATGTGCGAACAATCTCTCAACCATGAGTGAATTTATGAAGATCAATTTGTATGATTATGCCCTTCCATCATGGAAAGAAGTATTTGACAAATGTCCCGCCTCAAGTAAAAATATTTATTTATACGGTGTCAGGATCTACAGGGAACTTATCGCCAAAGAGAAAAATCCCTCACGACAACAGGAATTAATTGATACACTGATGTTGATATATGACCGCAGGATTGAACATTTCGGACAGGAAGGCCTGGTCTTGGGCAGAAAAGGATTGGATCTTTTAAAATACAGGCAGGATAAAATCGAACAAGCACATGAATATTTCGAAAAATCAATCGAACTGAATAAAAACAATTCTGAGGAAGCCGTATTGGTAACCTTTATGCAAACAAGCGTTGTAATATTTAAAAATGATATGCTGGAAACCCAGAAAGTAATTGATAATTATCTTGAGATTTCAAATATTCTTGAAGCAAAAATAGAAGCAGGTGGTAAAGATGCTGATCAGGCAAAAGCTGCCCTTAACAATGCTGATTTAATTTTTTCTGAAAGTGGTGCCGGCAGTTGCGAGGATTTGATTCGTATCTTCACACCCAAATTTGAACAAAATCCCAACAAAACAGATCTTTTAAAAACAATTATTTCACTTCTGATAAAAAGGAATTGTGAAAACAGTGATCTTTTTGCTAATGCTTCAGAAAACCTTTATAAAATTGAACCTTCTGCTGAGGCTGCAAATAATCTTTCAAAACTATTCATTAAAAGAGAAGACTATCATAAGGCGGCTGATTATTTGAATAAAGCCATTGAACTCGAAGAAAATAATGAAAATAAAGCTGATTATTTTTATCAGCTGGCATTAATTGAATTTACAAAATTTGAACAATATTCACTTGCAAGGGAACATGCCCTTCAGGCAGCTGAACTTAAATCCGGCTGGGGGGATCCGTATATTCTGATAGGTAACCTCTATGCAGCAAGCAGTAAAATATGCGGTGAAAACGAATTCGAAAGCAATGCAGTATTCTGGGCTGCTGTGGATAAATATATCAAGGCCAAATCAGTTGATCCATCAAAAACAGAAGAAGCCAATGAACTGATCAACCGTTATTCCCAATATTTTCCTAATGTGGAAGATGCATTTTTTTATGGTTTTCAGGAAGGACAGGATTACACAGTTGGTTGCTGGATCAATGAAAAAACGAAAGTCAGAACAAGATCTAATTTAACCGCTTTATCAACATGAGTACATCATGTAATGATGATGTAAATTTTGATACACATTTTTTGAATCTCTCTTGTGCATGCACCTATAAATCAATTAATTGACTGAATCAATTGTAATATAATCATTTTATTAAATTTAACATAAAATTAATATTAGCGCCCCGAGCGTTTAATATTAGGAATTAATTTTACAGCGAAAACTATTCTTTCCAACAAACATTCAGATGGAGATATATTTTATTGCCATCGTCACTATCCTTATTCTTCTTGCTGTCTCAGACCTTGTTGTAGGAGTAAGTAACGATGCCGTTAATTTTCTCAACTCAGCTGTTGGTTCAAAAGCTGCATCATTCAAGGTAATAATGGTCATTGCTGCAGTTGGGATCATCATTGGCGCAACTTTTTCAAGCGGTATGATGGAAGTAGCCCGTAAAGGGATATTCCATCCCGATCAGTTTGCTTTCAGCGAGATCATGATTATTTTTCTTGCTGTAATGATGACTGACATTATCCTGCTGGATCTTTTTAATACTTTCGGATTACCCACTTCCACAACAGTTTCCATTGTTTTTGAATTGCTTGGTGCTTCTGTTGCCATCGCGATTATTAATATCGTACATTCAGGTAACACACTTAACAATCTGAGTAATTTCATTAATTCAAGTTCCGCCCTTGCCATCATAACCGGAATATTACTATCTATTATTATTGCATTTACTTGTGGTTTAATGATACAATACTTTGTACGGTTCTTATTTTCATTTAATTATGAAAAAACCTTCAAATATTTTGGTGCACTCTGGGGTGGAATTGCGATAACATTAATAACTTATTTTATTCTCATAAAAGGGGCTAAGGGTTCATCATTCATGACAGACGATACGGTAACCTGGATCATGGAAAATTCATACAAGATTTTAGGATTAAGTTTTATCGGCTGGACTATCCTGCTTCAACTCCTCAACATGATTTTCCGGCTAAATATCCTGAAAATGATCGTACTTTTCGGCACTTTTGCTCTTGCCATGGCATTTGCCGGAAACGACCTTGTCAATTTTATTGGTGTTCCCCTGGCCGGTCTTGAATCCTTTAAATCATTCTCTGCCAGTTCTGCCGGTGACCCCTCTAT
The DNA here is from genome assembly GCA_964527875.1 of uncultured Bacteroides sp. Lineage (GTDB taxonomy): Bacteria > Bacteroidota > Bacteroidia > Bacteroidales > SM23-62 > LJUQ01. Next base: position 10,144 of record CAZGOR010000025.1, read on the forward strand.
TTTTGCTATGACTGCTTTAAAAAACCCGGTTCAAACGCCCACGGGATTTCTTCTGATTGCAGGAATCATTATGGTTCTGTCCTTATGGGGATCCAAAAAGGCCCGTAGTGTCACCAAAACAGAAATAAATCTTGGAAGACAGGATGATGGCTATGAGAGATTTGACTCATCCTTTTTAGCAAGAAATATTGTAAGAGGTTCTCTTATGGTAAACGGACTGGTAGAAAAGATTATTCCTGAATCTTTGAAGGGATTTGTCAGGAACCGGTTTGACCCTAAACAAACGATAAAATCCAAAAAAAAGGAAGGTGTATCTTTCGATCTGGTAAGAGCTTCAGTCAACCTGGTCGTCGCAAGCGCCTTAATTTCATTTGCTACCTCATTAAGACTCCCCCTGTCAACAACTTACGTTACGTTCATGGTAGCAATGGGAACATCACTTGCTGACGGTGCATGGGGAAGAGAAAGTGCAGTTTACAGGGTTTCAGGTGTGATAACTGTAATCGTTGGATGGTTTCTGACAGCATTTACAGCCTTCACGTTAGCCTTTGTGATAGCCTGTATAATACACTGGGGAGGGATCATTGCAATTGGTATATTAATTGCTGTCATTATTTTCTTCTTTTTAAAAACCTATGCCCTTCACAAAAAAAGAGATACCATTGAAAAAATCGCCACCGCAGATATCGAGCTTATGGAGCTGACAGGCTTAAAAGTCCTGGAAACCTGTAATAAAAAACTGATATCAACCTTCAATTCGCTGCTTCAACACTATGACAATACAATAACCGGACTAATCGAATTAAAAAGAAAAAAATTAAAAACGGTCGTTATAGAAGTCAAACACCTTAATAAGGAGATCAAATCTGACAGGAATAATATGCATAAAATGATTTCAAAGCTTCAGGAAGATGATGTGGAAACAGGACATTATTATGTACAGGTACTGGATTATTTGAAAGAAGTTGCAAATTGTATTTCTCATATATCACAGCCTGTATTTGAATATATTGATAATAACCATCCCCCCCTGAATAAAGAACAAAAATCAGAATTGGCTGAATTTAACAATGAATTGATATCCTTTTTTAAAGAATCCGTAAAATTGCTTAATGAAGGAACTTTCAAAGATCTGGACAAAGTGATAAAAAAACAAAAAACCTTATTAGAAAATAATTATAAGATTCAGAAAAAACAGTTAAAAAGACTTAAACGAAAAGAGACAGGTACAAAGAATAGTGTTCTATATACTGAAATAATGAGTGAATCAAAGCATCTCTTATTGCATTCTGTAAACATGATCAAGGCTCAAAGGGATTTCCTTGAATACAATATTAAAAACGGGACATACACAGATAACGATAAAAAGAAAGAAACCATCAAACTTTAAAGTTTTTCTCTTTCAGGAATAACAAATTTATATCCAACTCCCTTGATTGTTTGTATATATTCATTTCCAATCTTCTCACGAAGTTTCCGTATATGAACATCAATGGTCCTGTCTCCAACGATAATATTGTTTCCCCATACAAAATGAAATATTTCCTCACGGGAAAATACTTTTTCAGGTCGCGAAATCAATAAATTGAGTAACTCAAACTCCTTCTTGGGCAAATGGATTTTTTTTGTCCCTTTTAACACGATGAATCTTTCCCTGTCGATGATTAATTCATCATCCAGAATTTTTCTGTCATCCGATTTTATCCCGGCCGGTTCCTTTGCTTCTGTTCTTTTGAGCAGTGCTTTAATCCTGCTGATCAATACTTTCGGCCTAATCGGCTTTGTGATATAATCATCACCACCAGCTTCAAATCCGGCTATCTGAGAAAAGTCTTCCCCCCTGGCTGTCAGAAAAGAAATAATAGTATTGTTTAACTGTGGTATGTTACGCATCTCTTCGCATGTTTCAACACCATCCATACCAGGCATCATAATGTCAAGGAGAATCAAATGAGGTTTGATGTCCTTTGCCAACAAGATAGCATCATTTCCATTATCAGCAGTATATACATGAAAACCTTCCTTTGTAAGGTTATATCTGATGAATTCAATAATATCGGGATCATCATCAACAAGCAAGATTTTATATTTATCGAAACCCTGGCTCATTTTTATATGTCTTTATAAAGATATCAACAATTTCATTCTTACCCAATTTTGTACATAGTGCTTTAAATAATAGTTATAAAAAAACCCGGCAATTGCCAGGTCTTTCATCAGCAACGATAAAATTAATTTATGGGTTTTTTCTTTTCAAGCTGAATAATCAGATCAGATGAGAGATTCTGAACCGACCGGATATCATGAAAAATTATCTCTTCGTATGAAATATATTCAGCAGTGAGATCATAGTTTCCATGAGTAAGCTCACTAAATTCAAACCTTCCCTCCAAATCAGAATATACAGTTTCCCCAGAAGAATGAATTTTTATTGCAACACCAGGAAGTTCCTCACCTGTTAATTTATCTTTTACAATACCTGAGATGGAATAATTATTTGTTTCCTGGTTTGTCTTACCATCACCATCTGCATGAACACTTAAAGAAAAAATTACTAGAATAACAATAAATATACTTCTCATAATGACATTTTTTACGATTTTTAAAAATATCATGAACTTGTTAATCAAATATTAGTTATTTGTGATTTTTGCGTTAAGTTTATATTAAGATTACTTTAAATAAATCCTATAACAAATTACTACATAAAATACTCACATCATGAAGATTATACGACTATCATTTGTGTTTTTCTGGATCATACATATGCCACTTTGTATTTTTGCCCAGAAAGACACCGTTAATGTTTTACCGGATAATAGGAAAGTTACCGGACGGATATTTGCCAATTTTTATACCGGTATTGCAAAGGGCGACAAGACTTCAGCCTTTGAGGTCAGAAGGGCCTATTTAGGTTATAAAACGCAGATCAGTCGTGATTTTACTGCCGAGGTAAAACTGGATATCGGCAGTCCAAATGACCTGTCTGAATATTCCAGGATTCGTCGTTATGCTTATTTTAAGACAGCTGCCCTGTATTATCAACACGGGAAAGTTTTTTTAAGTTTGGGATTTTCGATATCGATCATTTCGATTTGCAGGAAAAATTTTGGAATCACAGATATGTCTACAAATCCTTTCAGGACGAACACAGATTTGGCAATAAAGCAGATCTTGGTGCAAGCATCCATTATAAATTTTTCTCAAGTTTATCAGCAGATATAACCATTATGAATGGTGAGGGATACATGGATCTTCAGCGAGACAATGCTTTTAAAACAGGTACAGGAATAACCTTCATACCTCATTCTTCATGGACATTCAGGGTATTTTTTGATTTCATAAAAAAGACAGAAATTGAGTCAACCATTTCAACATTTGCAGGTTATTCGGGAAATCCTGTTGCTGTTGGTCTCGAATACAATCATAAATTTAACAGGTTCGATATCAGTGGTTATGAACAGAGTGGCGTTTCTTCCTATATCATGTATCAGCTAAATGACCATTTCGAAGTATTTGCCAGATATGACAAGCTGGCTTCCAATATACTTCCTGAAAACGCCTCACCCTGAAATCTTATAAATGATGGGAGTGCAATCATTGCAGGTATACAATATAAACCTGTCAGAATGGTTAAGATCGCGCTGGATTACCAGGATTGGTATCCTTATGCTTCAAACATGGATAATCTTGCATATTTTTTTATACATTTTGAGGTTAATTTTTAATATATCTGTCGATGAATATCAGATCAGGTCTTCTTTTATTATTTGTATCTCTGGGCACACTTTTTACAGTTAATGATTGCAGAAAAAGTGATTATATCGTTGATAAGAAATATGTTATCAGGGACCTTGGACAAGGCACAGGGACAACTACATGGATAAAGGAAAAAAGTTACATATTGGAAGGATTGGTATTTGTGAATGATGGACAGGTCCTGACAATTGAAGCAGGTACAATAATCCGGGCCCGGACCGGTCAGGGAACGGCAGCAAGTGCATTAATCGTAGCCAGGGGCGGAAGGATTATCGCAGAAGGTACAATATCTGATCCCATCATATTCACCTGTGAGGGTGATAATCTTCAAGGCTCAGTACCAATAAAAACGAAGGGTTTATGGGGAGGACTGATCATATTGGGAAATGCCAGGCTAAACTCTGCATTTAATGAAAATTCTATTGAGGGAATACCTGTCAGTGAGCCAAGGAGCGTCTACGGAGGTAATGATGATAATGACGACTCCGGAACCCTGAAATATATATCAATCAGGCATGGTGGTACTAATATTGGTGAAGGCAATGAAATCAACGGGCTTACACTTGGAGGAGTAGGTAGAAAAACAATCATTGACCATATTGAAGTAATCTCCAATGCAGATGATGGTTTTGAATTCTTTGGCGGTACAGTAAATAGTAAATACCTGATTGCTGCTTTTTGCGGTAATGATGCTTTCGATTATGATGAGGGCTATCGTGGTAACGGGCAGTTCTGGTTAGCTATACAGGATTCTGAGGAAGGGGACAATCTTCTGGAATGTAATGGAGGAATATATCCGGAAAATGGAACACCCTATTCTATCCCCTCCCTTTATAACCTTACCCTGATTGGTACCGGACCTGACAGTCACAACAGCCTGGCCAATTTCAGCAGAAATGCGGGAGGAATACTGGCCAATTCCATCCTGGTTAACCAGGAATCAGGCATTTTAATAGAATATAAAGAAGATGTTGAATCAAGCTATAACCATTTTTTAAACAATAAGTTACAAATCAAAAACAACATATTTTTTGATGTAAAGGAAAATGACACAACTCATATCTTCAATGTATATGCTGAAGATGGAACGGATGTATCAGAGCAGAATAAAGAATTTAGTGATTATTTTTTTCGGGCAAATAATATGGTAAAAAATCCGGGTATCCAATATTCAGGAGATCAATATAGTCTTATTCCCCGTGATATTATTTTCACAAAGCTGGCTTCCTATTCTTCCGATTGGTTTGATCCTGTAAATTTTAAAGGTGCATTCGGAACATATAACTGGGCTACAGACTGGATCCTGCTCAGCCAGGCAGATTTATTAAAAGACTAAACAGGTTTCACACCACCGGTATACACCCATCAGGAACCTGGAATTAAGATGCAAAATGCGAAAGGATAATAAAAGAAAATATATTTCACACTCAAAACACAAAACCCACCAGGAAACCAAGAACTAGGGACCAGGAACCAAATGTTCCGGCCTGAGAAGATCATTGATGGTTTTTACCGGTGTGAATGTTTCTATCGGAACTTCTACAAATATGGTATTCCAGTTTGCCATGGATCCATTCCATAATCCAGGTAATTCCTGGGCTTTAACAGGATAACCTTCAATTGTTTTTTCAGTGATAAGTCCTGTTTCCGGATCCCTGAATTTTATGAGGTCAAATTTTTTACCATGAACGTCCCTTATACTGCATACAATGTCAACCGGATTAAAATGAGTTGAACTATTGAATATTTCTTTTTGCTTTGGATTCGAAAAATCGATCTGGGCCGGTTCGATAATTTGTAACGACAGATCACCCTCTTCATTGCGCACCCAAAACGGTCCGCCACCGGGTTCTCCTTCATTTTTAACCATACCACAAACACGTATTGGACGATTAAGTTTAGTTAAGAGCAGCCGTCGAAGTTCATCATGTGAATCCGTTTTGATCTCAGCAGGATCAAACCTGCAGATACCCTTACCCAGAAAAGTACAAATCTCTTCCAGTGTTTGTTCACCAGGGATGGATCTGTCGAGCATTTCAATATACCTGAATATATTCTGCTGATATTCCAATAAAATCCCTGCCAGAAGCTTTTTATATCGGTATGTTTTCTTTTTAATTCTATCGGGAGCTATATTGTCGATATTCTTTATAAAAATCATATCACAATCCATATCATTAAGATTTTCAAGCAGGGCACCATGTCCACCCGGCCTGAAAACAATTTCTCCATTCTCATTTCTGAAAGGATTATTATTCATATCAACCGCAATGATGTCAGTTGACGATTTCTGAGTTGAAAAGCGTACTTCATACCTGACAGAAAATAATTCCTCGTAAGCTTTCCTCACTTCTTTAAAATGCTGCTCAAATTTTTCCAGATGTTCAGGAGATACTGTAAAATGTATCTTGACAATACTTTTAGCCGATCTTGCCAACTCTACACCTTCAACAAGATGTTCTTCAAAAGATGTCCTCTGACGATCTGCGTATTTGTGAAATTTAATTAATCCTTTTGGCAAATTGCCATAGCCGAGTCCTTCCTCTCCAAGGAAAAGCTGCAACAGTTCTGAATATTTACCTGATCCCAACAGATCCTGAACAGATAAATTCTTTTTCCCGGCTGTTCTTTCCAGATCATTGTAAAATGCAAAATCATTGATATTCATGAAAAAATCTTTCAAAAACCCACTCTTTTCAACTTCATCCTTTTCTGATATTGATTCCGTTTTTTCGAGAAACACAAAAAGATCTTTGAACATACGGGTTGCAGCACCGGAAGCAGGAACAAATTTTATAACTTCAAGATGTTGAATATCTTTCTCAAAACTATTGATATAGTGCCGGGCTTTATTTTCAGTCAGATGAATAATACCATTCCCAATTGTAGCAGGAGCTTCAAGACAAACAGGTGGAAAACCTCTGCGGAAATTTTCAATCTGTTGTTCTATGGTTTCAGGTGTAATATCCTTTGATCGGAATTGTTCAATGTCTTTTCCAGAAAAAACCGTCTTCATAGTTAAATTACTAAATTGTTAAATTGTTAAATTGTTGAATTGTTAAATTGTTGAATTGCTAAATTGTTGAATGGTAATTCTTCTAAGTTATATATTATTAGCTATTTAACAATTTAGTAATGTATTACAGTGCTTTAATAGATTATTTCTTCATGCTCTCACTGTATTCTCTCCCTTTCCTGAGCGCTTCCAGATTGATATTCACAACCTTTTTTCCTTTTCTACCGAAAATTGTTTTAATACCTTGTTCAAAACTGCTGTAAGGAATATCAATAAAGGGTGTTGCTGCACCCAATACAACCATATTGCTTGATTTTTTAGAGCCGGCTTCAAATGCCATTTTATCTGCATCAAGAGCAATATGATTGGGTAAATTTTCGATTGCCTGTTTGAGTTGATTCGGCTCAGGATAATCAGGGATATTCTTTACAGGATTCTGATTTGTAATCAGCCAGCCATTGGTTGAAAGATACGGCAAATATCTTAATGCCTCCATTGGTTCGACAGAAATAATCAGATCAGCAGTGCCAAAAGATATCAGATCTGATGCAATCTCCCTGTTGGATATACGAAGATGCGAATAAACCGCTCCTCCCTGCTGGCTCATCCCATGAACCTCAGACTGTTTGAGGTAAAGTCCCTGATCCAGGGCAGCCATGCCAATTGAAGCAGCGATAGATAAAATACCCTGGCCACCCACTCCGGCAAGAACAATGTCTATCTTCATGGTAATTACTTAGTTTTAGTGGCTTTTTTCTTTTTGGTAGCGATTTGGATACATTCCCGTTGAGCAATAATGACCGAAACACCATTATAAGCTAATTCTTCCTTCATAACAAAGACATTTTCCTCATGATGCTTTCTCAATGGTGTAATGGTCCGAATATGTTTGGATTCCACCCCTATTCCCCTGCATATCTCAACCAGTCTGCCAATTGCCGGGTGTTTTTGCCCACCAGTCATTGCAGTTGTTGAATTATCTGAAATAATGATTGTGACAGGCGATTGTTGATTAACTGCGTCAAGTAAACCAGTCATACCGGAATGTGTAAACGTGGAATCCCCGATAACTGTTACAGCAGGAATCAGTCCTGCGTCAGCAGCACCTTTTGCCATTGTTACAGATGCCCCCATATCAACGCAAGTATAAATTGCATTATAAGGTGGCAGCGCTCCGAGTGTATAGCATCCGATATCCGAAAAAACCCTGCCTTTACCATATTCATCAATCGCTTCATTGAGTGCATTAAAGACATCAATATGACCACACCCCTTACATAGAGAAGGTGGACGATCACGTACTTCTTCAGGAACATTAAATATTCTTTTTGAAGGTAGTCCCAAAGCTCTGGCAATAATATCAGGATTGAGTTCTCCATCACGAGGTAAATATCCATCAAGTCTTCCATGAATTGTTCGGCAATCATTCATTAACCCCCGTAGTAATTCCTCAACCATTGGATACCCCTCTTCAATAACCAGCACTTCTTTAGAAAGGTTAAGGAAATCGGTTATCATATTATGTGGAACAGGATATTGCGATATTTTCAGAATAGGATAAGGCGATAAATGATCTTCAAAATTTTCGATCAGGTAATTATAGGCAAGTCCGCATGTTATAATTCCCAGACTGCTGTCCTTAGCCCTGATAAGCTTATTAAAAGGACTTTTTTCCGATTCGTTCTCAAATAAAGATTGCTGACTGATCAGTCTTTTATATTTCTTCCGTGCCATAGATGGAAGCAGGATAAATTGTGTCGAATCTTCCGGAAAGGTCAATTGGTTCTGTTGCAATAAAGGAGATCTTTGAACACCAGCCCTGGAATGTGCCAATCTTGTAGTAATCCTTAAAAGTACCGGGATATTGTATTTCTCCGAAAGGTTCAACCCAGCGTAAGCCATATCATAAGCCTCTTGCTGGTTAGATGGTTCCAGTATCGGTATCATGGCAAATTTCCCAAAAAACCTGGAATCCTGCTCATTTTGTGAGGAATGCATGGATGGATCATCAGCTGTAATAACCAGCAATCCCCCATTAACACCTGTAATTGCAGAATTTATAAAGGCATCAGCTGCTACATTAAGACCGACATGTTTCATACAGGCCATTGCCCGCAATCCCGCGTAAGACATACCCAGTGCAGCTTCTACAGCTGTTTTTTCATTAGCCGACCATTCACATTGTATCTTCCTTTCCTTCAATAGGGAAGATGATTGTATATACTCCATAATCTCAGTCGAAGGAGTTCCGGGGTATGCGTAAACTCCGGACAATCCGGCATCCAACGCACCTTGTCCGATAGCTTCATCACCCAGCAGCATTAAATATTTCATAACTAAAATTTTAAATACCGTTCGTGAACTAAAATAGAAAAATTTGATTGCAGTGCATAAGACAACTGTCATATTTAACAAGCATTCATCATATGCTATTAAACATTAACTGTAAACTGTCAGGACAAGTTGCCGACGGCTTGCATGCTTTCTGAATTCACATAAATATATTCCCTGCCAGATCCCCAGATGGAGCCTGTGGTTGGTTATCGGAATAGTAATAGATTGCCCTATTAGAGAAGCCTTAATATGCGCAGGCATATCATCATCACCTTCCAGGGTATGCTTAAAATAAGGTGCACCTTCAGGCACAAGCCTGGACATAAACGATTCAAAATCCTGTCTGACTGTCGGATCAGCATTTTCATTAATGGTAATCGCTGCAGAGGTATGTTTCAACAGTATGTTTAATATTCCTGTTTCCGGCAATTCAGGAAGGTTTTCGATGATTTGTTTTGTTATGAGATGATATCCTTTGGCCTGGGCAGGTAAAGTAATTTCAGTCTGAAAAATCATATTATCAAAATTATATTAAATAGTTCAAGGTTACAAGTTATGGATATCGATACACAAAATTAGATTAAAAAAACCGTTTTAAAAGATGACAATATTTTTTTGGTTATTTTTACCCCCTGTTTTTAGAAAAAATACAGGATGAGGAGAACTTTGATCATCATAGTGTTGCTATTGATAATTAGTAATTTATCTTACAGTCAGAAAGAAAAGCTCATCCAGCTCTCAGGAGTCATAAGGAACGAATTTCTCCAGCCTGTTCAGTTTGCCCATATTGTGATTAAAAATAAAAATCGTGGTACCATCAGTGATCTGAACGGCATGTTTTCCTTTGTCGTTGAACCACTTGACACGGTTTTATTCTCCGCGGTGGGATATAAAAGGGTTGGTTTGGTAATTCCGGATACACTCACAAGATATCATCTGCCGGTTGATATTTATATGGAAACTGATACGATTTGGATTGAGGAAGTCATCATTTTACCCTGGAAAACTTATGAAGAGTTCAGGGAAGCCTTTCTCAGCCTGGAATTACCTGATAATGACCTGCAAAGAGCATATAGAAATATTGCACTGATCAAAGATCAAATTTATTATTCCCCTTATTCATCAGATATCCCCGATCCGGATCTGAATTATCAGTACACACTTAAAGAACGATATAATGAACTTTATACAAAAGGACAACTTCCCTATTACAGTATCTTCAATCCATTAAGATGGGCAGAGTTTTTCAAGTATTTGGAGGAAGGAAGATTCAGGAGGAAGGATAAAAAGTAAGGTCGCAGGTGCCGAAAAACAGGCAATCCCTGCATGACAGGCAGGTTTGATTGCCAATGTTTTTCAAGCATACTCGAAATGGCAAAGAAATCAAAGATTTCTGCCATTTCGGGAGTCGCAAGGTTC
>CAZGOR010000026.1:0-13273 GCA_964527875.1 uncultured Bacteroides sp.
TGATTATGCATCAAGCCTGATTACAGATGGCTCATTCATCCTTGGTGCAAGCAGGAGCATCGGATCATTCCTGGACGGAGATGTTGCAGAGGTGATCATCTATAATCAAATTCTTAACCAGGCCCAGAAAATCATTGTTGAAAATTATCTTGCTGCAAAATATAATACCTCATTGGCTACAACCAACCGTTATGCCTGGGAAAGTAACAATGGACATGATGTCGCGGGAATAGGACGAGTGAATGCAACCAATATTCATACTAAAGCTCAATCAGCCCGAATCCTATCAATCGGAGGTGCAACTGATCTTGAGGATAATGAATTTCTTTTATTCGGACATGATAATGTTGATATTACCTCATGGAGTGACACAGAAAAACCGAATGGGGATACCAGAATCAAACGTATTGAAAGGGAATGGAAAATAAATATCACAGGTGGTGACGGACCGGGCAATGTGAATATCAGTATTAAGGATTCTTTGTTACCTGCACTCCCACCAGGTTTTATATCCTATAACTTATGGATAGATGATGATGGTAATTTTTCCTCGGGAGCAACTGCCTGTCCACTGGTTAAAATTGGAAATGAATATGTTGCCAATAATGTATCTCTTAATGACGGAGAGTATATTACTCTTGGAGTAGTTGAACCATTGGTAAGCTTTGTTACCGATTCATCATCAAATTGGGAATCTGTTGCAAATCCACAGATCGAAGTTACGCTGAATTATGCCGTATCTGAAGAACTCACCGTAGATTATACCGTTATCGAAGAAACTGCAATTCAGGGTACTGACTATTCGCTCCTGGATAATACCCTCACCTTCAGTCCGGGCGAAAAATCCGCCCATATTGTACCTCTTATCATTGATGACACTATTGTTGAAATACCTGATGAATACTTTACTATTAAAATTTACAATCCATCATCCGGTTTATTGCTTGACAAGGATTCATTGCATACCTACACAATATTGAATGATGATATTCTTGTAACTGCATTGACTGATAAGGATACGATCGGGAGTTGTATCGGATCAAATGCAAACTTTTCAGTAAATGTGCTTGGTACCGGACCATATACATACTCATGGACACCAACAGACAGCCTGAGCAACCCGGCTGTTTCAAATCCTGTTGCTAATCCATCCGCCACAACATGGTATAAAGTAACTGTGACAGATATAACAACATCTGCCCAGGCTTCCGATAGTATATTAATTACTGTTATTCCTTTACCCATAAAACCAACCATCACAGCAGACGGTCTAACAACGTTCTGTGAAGGTGACAGTGTAAAGCTTTCATCATCTATTGCTGATACATATTTGTGGTCAACCGGAAGTAATGAACAGGATATCATGGTTAAATCATCAGGTTCATATACTGTACAGGTTTTCGATAAATATGGATGTGGCAGTCCATTATCCGATCCGCTTAATGTAACAGTTCATCCGCTGCCTGCCAAACCAACCATCACAGCAGACGGTCCACCGGCCTTCTGTGAAAGTGACAGCGTTCAGCTTACTTCCAGTGCTGCCGACAGCTATCTCTGGTCAAATGGTAAAACCACTCAAACCATAACGATTAAGACATCCGGGGACTACAGTGTAACGGTTACCGATGCAAACAGTTGTACCAGCCCTGTTTCCGATACAACTACCGTGACAGTTCATCCGCTGCCTGCCAAACCAACCATCACAGAAGATGGTCCACCGGCCTTCTGTGAAGGTGACAGTATACAGCTTTCTTCAAGTGCTGCTGACAGCTATCTCTGGTCAAATGGTAAAACAACACAAACCATAACGATTAAAACATCCGGGAACTACAGTGTAACGATTACAGATGCCAATGGCTGCTCTGGTCCGAATTCAGATACAATTATTGTAACTGAACTCCCTGCACCTGAAAAGCCGGTAATTACTGCTTACGGTCCCACAACATTCTGGCAGGGTGATAGTGTCACACTTTCTTCATCATCAGCTGTCTCTTATATATGGTCACCAAATGGTGAAACAACAAAAGATATCGTAATTAAAACCACCGGTTCATATACAGTTATTATTGGAGATGCAAATGGTTGTCTGAGTCCTCCCTCTGATCCAGTCAGTGTTATAGTTCAGAGCCTTGGCAAACCTGAAATTACTGCTGACGGTCCACTTTCGTTCTGTCAAGGTGATAGTGTCACATTAACCGCAACAGAAGCCTCACATTACCTCTGGTCTAATGAGGACACTAGCAGAAGCATAACAGTTAGTCAATCAGGAAGCTATACAGTTATTGTTTACAATGACTTTGGGGATGCCAGTCCGGAATCGGACCCGGTTGAGATCACAGTATATCCAAATCCAGGTGTATCATTCAACCTGGACCATGCTACTTGTAACGGTTTTAATGACGGCACAATTACTGCCATACCTGAAGGTGGAACACCCCCTTATACATACAGCTGGTCAAACGGAAAAACAACTTCCAATATCACAGATCTTGAAGCAGGTAATTACAGTCTCACACTTTCCGATTTCAACGGTTGTACCATCGATAGTTCGGTTACAATTTCGGAACCTGATCCAATCGTAATCAGTCCTGAAATTGAAGAGCCCTATTGTCCTGACAGTTATGATGGTTCGTTAACAGTTACAGTTACCGGAGGGAATGCTCCATATGCCTTCTTGTGGTCTAACGGGGATCAGGATTACTCAATATCCGGACTGGGCCCCGGAAACTACTCCCTTACAGTGACTGACGCAAACTTGTGTACATCAGATACCGGTTTCCTGCTCCAAAGTGATCATGAATTCTGTGTCATTGTACCTGATATCATTACACCCAATAATGACGGATATAATGATAACTGGGAAATACAAGGCATTCAATATTATCAGGATGCTGTTATCGACGTTTATGACCGGTGGGGTAAACGGGTATTTCATTCGGTCGGTTATGAAGAAAAATGGGATGGAACTTTTAACGGCAAAGAACTGCCGATGGATTCATATCATTATGTGATCAGGTTAAACAATCTGCTTGAGACCCTGATTGGCAATATAACGATCGTACGATGAGGAATATTGATTCATATAAATCTTTCTGCCTGTCAGTGTTGATTCTGCTGATAATTTCTCCATTATATGCCCAGCAAAAACCCGTGATCAGTCAGTACATGACTGATAAATATATTGTGAATCCGGCATTTGCAGGAAACAGCGGGTATTCTGTCATTAACCTGACAGCCCGGCAACAATACATGAATTTCTATCATTCTCCGAGAACGTTTTTACTTAGTGCACAAACACGACTTCTTGACGACAGCTGGATACTCAAAGCCCTTCAGGTGAGGAAAAAAACAACAAAAAAAAGCCGTAACCGGAACGTTGGCCTGGGAGGATATATATACAACGATCGCAATGGTATCATAAACCGGACAGGATTACAGATAACCTATGCATATCATATAAATTTCAATAACAAATACCAGCTCTCATTTGGTTTATCCGGATCAGGATTTCAATATAAACTGGATGACAGTGAAGCAACGCTGATCAACCAGGATGATCCCCTTCTTCTTGCAAATAAGAAGACTTTCTTTGTTCCGGATGCCAATGCAGGTATTTACTTATCCGGCCAGGGATTGTACACGGGGATCTCTGTTACTGAATTATTCGGTTCCTATTTCAAATTAGGAAAAACCACCCTTGAGAATTACAAAACCTTAAGACATCTTTACTTTATTTCCGGATATAAATTTGCTGCAAGTCAGTCGATTATTCTGGAGCCATCTCTTTTAATACGAACATCTGTCAGAAACTTTCAGGCAGACATCAGTACCCGGATTTTTTATACCAAAGATTACTGGATTGGATTAACTTACCGGACAAATAATACAATTGTCGCCATGGTCGGTCTCCAGGTTGACGGCATCTATTTCGGTTATGCCTATGATGCTGCTTTGAGTGCGATCCGCAATTACAGCGGTGGTTCACATGAAGTAATGGTAGGTATAAAGCTGGGAGAGAACAATACCCGGCGTATGCGATGGATCCAGCCGGATGCATCAGAAATCGGTGAATAAAAGATACCTGTTTACCTTACAAAGGTATTTATAATCAATTCTTACAAATATCGAAAGAATTGTTATGGCAGTTTATATTACTTTCCTCGAGTATTAAAAAACCATATTAATTTCTCGCAGATTAACGCAGATTTTTCGCAAATTTACGCTGATGAATAATGTCAATCCAAGAAAACGGCTTTTTGGTACCGCCCCGGTATTCTTAACCGCGATTTCAACTATTCTGGGTGCTATTTTATTCCTGAGATTCGGTTATGCGGTAGGTATACTTGGATTCTGGGGAGTGATTCTCATCATTCTCATAGGTCATATTGTGACCATTCCCACTGCGCTGGCTTTGTCTGAAATTGCCACAAACCAGAAAGTAAAAGGTGGTGGTGAATATTTCATCATATCGAGGTCCTTCGGCATGAATATTGGTACCACAATTGGTATATCTCTTTACCTGTCGCAGACTATCAGTATTGCCTTTTATGTGATTGCTTTCACAGAAGCTTTTGAACCATTCTTCATCTGGTTCAGGGATTATTCAGGGATCGAACTGCCACGACAGGCGATCAGTATTCCGTCAATGGCACTGCTTTCCATAATGATCCTGAAAAGAGGTGCCGGCATGGGTGTAAAAGCATTATATGTGGTTGTGGCTATTCTTGCTGTTGCACTGGTTCTCTTTTTCCTTGGTAAAACTGATTACCAGCCTCAGACAAGTTTGATTTCATCTTTCCGCATGGGAGAATTTAAAAATTTTTTTGTGGTGTTCGCCATAGTATTTCCGGCTTTTACAGGTATGACTGCAGGAGTAGGTTTGTCTGGTGACCTCCGCAATCCGGGCAAATCCATCCCTCTGGGAACTACTTCGGCAACAGTGTTGGGGATGATTATTTATGTTTTTATTTCCTGGAAACTATTCATATCAGCCAGTCCGGAAGATCTCATCGCTGATCAGCTGATCATGAAACGTATTGCTATTCTTGGTCCTCTGATCATACCTCTGGGACTGGGAGCATCCACAATATCATCTGCCATCGGGTCTGTCATGGTAGCACCACGCACCCTTCAGGCTCTCGCACGTGATGCGGCCTTCCCTGGAAGGAAATTAAACTACTGGCTTGGTAAAGGAAAAGGAGAAAATTATGAACCTTTCAATAGTTCAATCATTTCTATCATCATCGCGTTTATATTTGTTGCACTGGGTAATGTTAACGCAGTAGCCAAGATCATTTCAATGTTTTTTATGATCACCTACGGATCACTCTGCCTCATCTCCTTTCTGTTTCATTTTGGTGCAGATCCTTCATACAGACCTGTCTTCAGATCCAGATGGTATTTCTCACTTATGGGATTTATCATGTGCTTCTGGTTAATGTTAAAAATTGACATACCATATGCCATTGTAGCAATTATCGTACTTTTTTTATTATATCTGTGGATCAGCAACTATCATAAAGAAAGAAAAGGATTTGAAAATATTTTCATCAATGCACTTTTCCAGTTGAACCGTGATCTGCATGTATTTCTACAAAAAAAGGGGAAAGCAAATCAACTGAAGGTTTGGCGCCCTTCAGTAGTATGCATATCCGATGAAACATTCGAGAGACAAAATGCTTTTAATCTCCTCAACTGGATTGCCTACAGGCATGGATTCGGAACCTATATCCACCTGATCAACGGTTACTTCTCAAAAGCTACCAAAGAAGAGTCCGCGGATGTCCTTACTGATCTTATTACAATGATTGAGGAAAAAGAACAACATATATATATCGATACACTCATCTCACCTTCCTATACTTCAGCCATTGCCCAGGTTATTCAGTTACCTGGTATATCAGGGATGGAAAATAACATGCTGCTTTTTGAATTCAATAAAAACAACCCAAAAAATCTTAAGCAGATTGTCGATAACTTTTCCTTAGCAAAAGCCGCAAACGATGACATCTGTATACTTGGAAGCTCTTCCAGACCGGTGACATATAAGAAAGGTATTCATATATGGATCAGGCATATTGACTATAACAATGCCAACCTGATGATACTCCTTGGTTTCATCATCAATGGCTATCCACGTTGGCACAAAAGCACGATAAAGATATTTACCATTAACCTGGATCTCAGTGATGAGGAAATGAGGGAAAACCTGATCCAAATGGTAAATGAGGGACGTTTACCGATTTCAGAAAAAAACATTGAGATCATCCGTTTGGATGCAGAATCAAATGTTAAAAATTATATCAATGAACGTTCTGCTGAAGCCGGACTTACCATGATTGGCTTTCACAGCGACCAGATTAAAAGCAAAGGAGAAGAAATATTTCAAGGATTTGACGACCTGGGTGATATACTCTTTGTGAATGCACGGGAATTCAGGGAGATAGGTTAGAGCAGTATTCTATTGGCCCATCACCGAAGAAATATCTTCATGCTCAATAAAGCCGGGAGGTTCTTTGATCTTCAACTCTGTAATATTGAGATCTTTTCCGTATTTGATCATCGTGGAATACTGGTTCATAAAACCACCGGATAGGCCCCGTTTCTTAAAATCATACGAGCCAAGCATGGGTTTATAATCAGGATTTATCGGACATGAGATAAATTGTTTTCCATATTTGTTCAAACCGGAAGCAAAATAAAATAGCAGATCAAAACCATAAATACTGAGATTATAACCTCTCGGAGATACATGAAAAGGCTCTGTTCCGTATATGTTCCTGAATTTTCTGATAAAATTAATGATCGATTCTTTATTATAATCCACATAGAATGATGTATAGTAGTGAACCTCCATTTGATGCATGTATTCCAGATCTATACTTTGAAATTTATGCCAGTTTGACATTCCAAATACCTGGATATCGTAATCTTCAAGAAGAAAGAACAGGGAGGTCAATATCTTGCTGACATATGCTTCATTTGTTGATGGAATGATGATGATATTTCTATCCTCTTTCGTCAGGAATTGTTCCATTTCAATTGAAACAGTATCATTGATGATCACTTCCTTTATGTTAACATCCCCGAAATATGTTCTTTTACCAAGCTGTTCATACAGCTCCTGTTTCAGGAAATTAATTTTTTCCGCTTCAATAGTGTCGCCGTTATAGACCAGGATCATCGTGTCATCCCAGTAATCGGCCAGATAATTGATCCAGTTCCTGAATTCAATTTCAATAGAAGGTACCATCTGGAAATAATAGGAATTGTGTCCGATCAATGAAGAGATTTCAGTGAAGGGGGAAACAACCGGTATACTCTGTTCTTTCACATAATCCGAAATTAATTCCAGGTTTTTTTCTTCCACCGGACCGAGGATCAGATCAAGGTTCTGCACTTCTTTCCGTTCCAACATACCATCCAAAATATTAACATCTCTTTCTGTATCATACACATGAAGTGTAACCGATACACCAGCATTCTTTAAAGAATCAAGCGCAAGCAGGATACCTTCATAAAAATCAAGATAGCCAACGATCCTTGGATTGATTTTGGGTTCCTCTTCTTCCTCTTCATGTTTCTCTTCCTCAATTGTCTCATCTCCTGCTTCCTCTAATTGATCCCGCAAAGCAAGAGAATCCAACAATTCCTGCCAATGCAAAAATAATGGGAGAAACAAACCCACTTTAACAGGAGCATAACTTGTAACAGGAATGAGTGTATCACAACTAACCTCCAGCCAATTATATAAAATGGTTGTATCAATACGGGTAACAATGGTATCATATCGCAAAGAGTCGGTCACCACCCGTACAGTATCTTTTTCTTCTTCCAGTTGTTTTCTTGGTATTTTAATGTATTCATCGAATCTGAGTTCTCCCCATTTTAATTCCGGATTCAGTTCTTTTATTTCATCTATTGTTACACCATAATAAACTGACAGGCTATATAATGTCTCTCCTTTTCGGACGTAATGAAAAAAATAATCTTCTGAAGGGAAAGTATCACGGGGTTGCTCGGGTTGTTGTTTAGGTATCTTGATTACCTGGTTTATCTGCAAATCGCTATATTCTACTTCAGGATTATATTTTTCAATTTCCTCAACAGTTATTCCATATTTTTTAGACAGAAAATATAAAGTTTCACCCTCTTTGATCACATGATAATGAAAATCATCGGTCGATTGTATTGTGATCTCCTCGGCATGAATGGGATCAGCCGGTATTTTCAGGAACATCCCAACTTTAAGTCCTGCAAAAACATTGGGATTTTCAAGAGCAATGATTTTTTCATTGATATTGTATGCTTTACTGATAGCATTGAGATTTTCTTTTTCCTTTACAAAATGAATAAAGTAAACTTTCCCTTCGAGCATGATTTTTTCTGTCGACCGTTTTACTTCAACTTCCTCCTCCTGAGAAAAAGCAGCTGAAGAAAAGTAAAATAATATTAATATCAGGATAATTTTTATCCTCACAGTTTTTCAAATTTAATATTTAAACGATGCCCCGAATTCCCGGCATCTCTAATTATAATGAATTCAGATAATCCCTGACATTTTTTTCAATGCGCTTCATGATTCCGGATGTATCCACTCTTTCAAATTTTTCTCCTGCAAGTTTTTCATATAATTCGATATATCTTTCGGAAATCTGTTTCACAAATTCATCCGGCATATCCGGCACAACCTGGCCTTCCTTACCCTGAAAATTTCTCTCCATCAGCCACTCCCTGACAAATTCTTTTGATAACTGCTTTTGCGGTTCTCCTTTCCTCTGTCTTTCTTCATATCCATCGGCATAAAAATACCTGGAAGAATCGGGTGTATGGATTTCATCGATCAAATATATTTTGTTATCACGGATTCCAAATTCATATTTTGTATCAACAAGAATAAGGCCTTTTTCAGCTGCCAGTTCAGTCCCCCTTTGATATAGTTTTAAAGTATAATCCTCAAGAATCTTATACTTTTCTTCAGAAACAATATTTCTTTCAAGGATCTCTTCTCTTGAAATATCTTCGTCATGACCTTCTGCTGCCTTTGTCGCAGGGGTTATGATTGGTTCGGGAAATTTATCATGTTCTTTCATCCCATCCGGGAGGGGCACACCACACAATTTTTTCTCACCGGACTTATAAACACGCCATGCATGACCGGTCAGATACCCCCTTATGACCATTTCAATCTTGATAGGTTCTGCAATGATCCCAATGGAAACATTGGGATCTGGTGCTGCCAGTTTCCAGTTCGGCACAAGATCTTTTGTCGTATCCAGAAATTTTGTGGCTATCTGGTTAAGAACCTGTCCTTTATAAGGAATTCCCCTTGGCAATATCACATCAAAAGCTGATATTCTGTCTGTGACAATCATCACAAGAAACTTGTTATCAATGTTATAAACATCTCTCACTTTTCCATGATATATATTTTTCTGTCCGGGGAACTGAAATTCAGTTCGTGTAATTGCATGTTCCATAATTTGAATATATTTTATTTGTAAATATTAATTTTCTTTAATGTCCGAATCACCAGGATGAGTTTTCTTAACTTTTTTAAATGCTTCAACAATATATTTCACCAGTCTATGTCTGATAACATCCCTTTCATCAAAATAGACCAGTGATATTCCATCGATGTTTCCAAGAAGTTCAATGGCTTTTAACAAACCTGAATCATCACGGTCCGGAAGATCAATCTGGGTAATATCACCTGTCACAATGAATTTTGCATTTTTTCCCATTCTGGTTAAAAACATTTTAAGCTGGTTCACTGTAGCATTCTGTGCCTCATCCAGAATCACAAATGCATTATCCAGCGTTCTACCCCGCATAAAGGCTAACGGGGCTATCTGGATAGTATTATCTTCCAGGAAATCTTTCAGTTTTTTCGAAGGTATCATATCGTTGAGTGCATCATACAGAGGCTGCAAATAGGGATCCAATTTTTCCTTGTAATCGCCGGGCAGGAATCCAAGCCGCTCTCCTGCTTCCACTGCCGGCCTGGTCAGGATAATTCTCTTCACCTCTCTGTATTTCAATGCTCTGACAGCCAAGGCAATAGCAGTATAAGTTTTCCCTGTTCCAGCAAGACCAATAGCGAAAACAAGATCATGATAAACACACTCTTCAACAAGTTTTTTTTGATTCACTGTCTTCGCCCTGATCGGTTTTCCATTATTCCCATAAAGCAGGACATCACCTGCCTGTAACATAAAGTCGGGAGTTTCTGATAAATCTTGTTTTAGCAGTAAATCAATCTGTTCATCGTTTATTTCATCCGTATTTTGAACATAATTAATCAGAAGATGGATTTTTTTTTCAAAAAAAATGATTTCTTTCTCTTCTCCCTGAACCTTCAATTCATCCCCACGGGCAACCACCTTTATCTTAGGAAAATACTTAATGATCTTTTCAAACCTGTTGTTGTTTATTCCAAATAATTTAACCGGATCAATCCCTTCCAAATATATTTTTTTCTCAATCATATAAATTCCATAATATTGATTACTTTTGAATATTACAAAATAAATCGTTTTTTTTCAGTTTTCAATGATCATTTCTGATCACTTTCCTTAATTCAGATATGTCAATCATAACTTTGACAACCGACTGGAATGCGAATGATTTCTACGTGGGTGCCATTAAAGGGAAAATACTCAGTCAATGTCCACATGCCCTCATTATCGATATAAGTCACAGGATCCAGACATTTAACATTACCCAGGCAGCTTTTGTTATCAGAAATACTTATCAAAATTTTCCTGATGGTTCCATTCATGTTATTTGTGTTAATACTGAAGGAGGACAAGATAAGCCATTTCTTGCAGTAAAATATAAAAAACATTTTTTTATCGGAACTGATAACGGAATTTTTGGTTTAATCATTGAAACAGAACCCGAACAAATCATTTCAATCAAAACAACAGAGAAAATCACAAGTTTCACCGCGCTTTCCTTATTCGCAGAAATAGCTTGCAAACTGGCAAATGATGTTAAAATTGAATCTCTTGGAAAACAGGTTAAATCATTCAATAAACGAATTCCAATCCGGGCAGCTATAGAAGAATCAGTAATCAATGGCAGTGTGATCTACATTGATTCATATAAGAACGCAATAACCAATGTCACAAGGGAATTATTTGAACGGGTAGGTAAAAACCGGCCATTCGACATTTATGTCAGGAGTAACCATTACAAAATCAATAAAATCAATACTTTCTATCATGAAACCAGCCAGGGTGAGATCCTGGCAATCTTCAATTCTGTCGGATTACTGGAAATAGCAATGAATATGGGAAATGTTGCAGATTTGCTTGATCTTTCTGTTAACTCAAGTATAAGAATTAAATTCCTGGATAAATAGAATAAGAAGGGAGAGGGGGAGAAAGAGGGATGGAGGGATGGAGGGATGGAGGGATGGAGGGATGGAGGGATGGAGGGAAAGTAGGGAGTAGGGAACAGGCTATAAACCAGAGCTTTAGCCATGAGATTGAAGAATATCCAATATCCATATGATATCATTAACTTATTGAATATACATTTACTTTAAAATGAATACATTAGATGAAAAACTGAATGCCTTCAGGAAATTGCTGGAGATTATGGATGAACTGAGAGAGAAATGTCCATGGGACCGGAAACAGACTAATGAGACACTCCGCAACCTGACTATTGAAGAGACATATGAACTGGCTGATGCAATCATAGAAAACAATCCTGCTGAAATTAAAAAAGAACTGGGAGACCTGATGTTGCAGATTGTTTTTTATGCCAAAATAGGTGCTGAAAATCAGGAATTTGATATTGGTGATGTCATCAATTCCCTGAATGAAAAACTAATTTACCGGCATCCTCATGTTTTTGGAGATACAGTTGTGAAAGATCACGAGGATGTGAAAAAAAATTGGGAAGAACTGAAAATGAGAGAAGGAAATTCGGTACTGAAAGGTGTCCCCAAGTCTCTTCCAGCCATGATTAAGGCAAACAGGATTCAGGAAAAAGTCAGGGCTGTAGGATTCGACTGGGAAGAAAAATCGCAGATCTGGGAAAAGGTAAAAGAAGAATTATCCGAGCTGGAAAAGGAAGTTGAGAAAGACGATCATCATACAATACAATCGGAATTTGGTGACCTTTTCTTTTCTTTGATCAATGCAGCAAGACTTTATGATATTGACCCGGAGACTGCCCTTGAAAAAACCAATAATAAATTCATTAAACGCTTTAATTACCTTGAAAAGGAAACTCTTGCAAAAGGTCACTCCCTGAAAAAAATGACCCTGGATCAGATGAACGAAATCTGGGAAAGATCAAAAGATTATGATGAACCTTAACTTTTTTCACCCTTCCTTTGCTGTTTAGCTTCCTTACTTTCTTTAGCGGATTCCGAAGCTTTTTCAAATTTCAGTATATGTAATCCCTGAAGAATATTGTACCAGTTGATAACTTTTCTGATATCCGAAACATATACTCTGTCCTTATCATATTCAGGCACTATTTCAGAAAAATACTCACTTATTTTAGCCGGCTCTTCTTTATGATCAATTGCTTTTCCACCATTCTCCTTTTCATATATTTTTTTAAATACTTCCTCAAGCGGGATCTCTTCTTTGCTGGTAAAAATGGCTATGTCTTTCAGTGAATTAACCTTCATACTTGCAAACGCATTCATCCTTTTTCCTGTCTCCAGTGATTCGACTATGACGCCATTACGTGCCTGCGAAATGTACTTAAATAAACCACCTTGTCCGGAAATAGAAAGGATATCCTTTAAAACTGATTTTTCATCTTCTTCATCTGTCTGCACGATCTTATCTGTATCTCTTGTTTTTCCTGTATAAGCCAGTTCTTTTATATCCTTTTTTTTACTGATTGTTTCAGCTTTCACAGGCGTTTTCCGGGTTGGCTTTTTTGTTACATCCTTATCTGCCATGGTTTAGTTATTTAGATTAACGTGTGTTTTATATAAACAGACTGATATTTCATAAAAGAAACAATATGATATTGGAATACTGGAATACTGGAATATTGGATTCTTTAGATAAGATATCCCTAAATATTTTATTCTTCTATTATTCCATTTATCCATTTTTCCAGTTTTTTCATTCTTCCATTATGCTGTATTACCAACACTCACACCCTAATACCCACACACACTAATATACCAATTTACTATTTTACCAATTTACTTATTCTTCCATTATGCTGTAATTCGTAAAGTTACCAACACTCACACCCTAATACCCACACACACTAATATACCAATTTACTATTT
>CAZGOR010000026.1:13373-18649 GCA_964527875.1 uncultured Bacteroides sp.
TACCAATTTACTTATTCTTCCATTCCTCCTATTGAGACGACCAAATCAATTCATTCCCCTTTCCATTTTAATTTTCTCATATGCCTCATTAACTTTCTGAAATTTATCTTTTGCTACTTTTTTAAATTCTTCACCAAGATAGCTAACCTTATCAGGATGGTATTTCACCGCCATCTTTCTATATGCTTTCTTCACTTCCTCATCCGATGCTGTTTTATCAATTTCAAGTACCTTATAAGCAGATTCTATGTCCTCATAAAACATTGATTGTATTGAATCAATATCTTTTTCACTCAAACCAAGGTACACAGCAATTAACCGTATTACCTTTACTTCCTCTTGATGAATTCTTTTATCGGCATGTGAAATTCCGAAAAGGAAGTGTAAAAGTTGCAACCTTGAAGCATAATCGAGGCGGTTTTTAATCTGGTTGGTGACATCTTTTAGGGGTATTTGCTGTTTCAGAATATCCCGAAGCATAATCATGGCTTCTCTGGCCGATTCATATCCAAAGTTTTGAATGAAATATTGTCTGACATAATCCAGTTCCGATTTCAATACTTTCTGATCGGCTTTCATAACTGCTGCAACAAGTACAATAAGGCTAACAGCAAAATCACCCGTTGTTGTCACTCCTCTTTCAACCTGTTTAACCTCTCCTGACTGATCAATAACGGTCCCTATCACAAAACCGAGTACACCTCCAAGGGGTCCAAACAAAGCCCATCCCAGGCCTCCTCCGATCCATTTTCCAAATTTTCTCATATTTCCTTAAAGCTAAGAATTATATGTTATTTATATATTGTCTGCAGTTTAACAAGCCTCAGGTTCTCTGGACAGGCTGACTTTTCTGTCATCCACAACGCTGTTGGAATGTGGGGCTGTGTCACGACTTCATTTTAAGGCTTCTCGCAAAGATCGCTCTGATTAACAGTGATATGATCTTTGCGGACTTGATGTTTTCTTTGCGTTCTTTGCGCGAAAAATCAGTTGTGATACAGCCCCTTTTCTACTTTTTCCTTTTTCCTTTTTCCTTTTTCCCTGTTCCTTGCTTTCCGGCTGAAAGATTCAACAATCTATGGTGCAATTCAACCACCTGGGGAATGACCAGTACTGTTTCATCATTAATGATCACAGCATCGGCCATTCTGATCCGATCTTTTTCATCCATCTGATTCCTTATCCGGGAAAGAACACTTTCACTGTCAACCCCATCTCTATCCACTACTCTTTTAATCCGCAGATCTTCGGGAGCAGTTATTGTAATTGTAAAATCGAGCAATTTATATGCATCCGTTTCAAAAAGAATTGCTGCTTCCTCAATTACATAAGCACTTTCCTTTTTTAACCGGGACCATTCATCAAAATCATTCCGGACAAGCGGATGGATCAATAAATTGATAAACTCAAGTGCCTTTGGATCATGAAAGACCACTGATGCAAGTTGCTTCCTGTCGAGCCTTCCTTCTTTTACAATTTCTTTTCCAAAATATCCGGATAACCTGGAATGGATTTCCGGATCAGTATCCATTATTTTTTTTGCCTGCAAATCAGCGGAATAAACAGGAACTCCAAGCGTCTTAAAAATGCTGCAAACCAGTGTTTTACCACTTCCGATCCCACCTGTTATGCCAACCTTCAACATTTATCTCTCGATAATATATTCAATATTTTTCGGATGATAATCTGTGATCATCACATATTCAGGTGCCTTTCGAAGATCAACCTGCAGCTTATTGCCAATATTGCTTTCTTTATCAGCATAATCAACGACAGCCTGAAACATGTGCTCATTCACTTTACCAAAATCACTGAGTCCCACTCTGTAAATAATTTCAACGTCATTTGGAAACATCCTGAGGAAAAGAGAATCCGGGACATTCAATACTTCAATTGGTATTTTA
Organism: uncultured Bacteroides sp.; assembly: GCA_964527875.1. GTDB lineage: Bacteria > Bacteroidota > Bacteroidia > Bacteroidales > SM23-62 > LJUQ01. The sequence continues at coordinate 15,278 of CAZGOR010000026.1, forward strand.
ATTGCAACCTCAGTAAACTTTTCTACAGGGATTGTTACACTAACTTCATCAACAGAATACTCAACATTCTCTATTGGCTGAAGTTTCATATCCAATTCAACATTTTCATTAATACCTGTAATTTTTTTGGGTATTGTACCTGCATGTTCTATCGTGTCAATCACGATACCCGGACCTGAAATCATAACAGAGTCAGGTTTAATGATTATATCAGCAACCTGCATATACTGTTTTTCAAATTCCAGTTCAAGATTAACATTCACTTTAACATTTTTGGAATGCATGCCGGCAAATTGAAAATAAATTGAATCCGGAGATACGGAAACTACTCTGATTTCCGATGATAACTGTTGTTGTATCTTTTCTATAGCATAATCGGTAAGAATATACACTGTAAGGGGTTTTTTGCCTGCAATAGTATTCAGTGAAAACGAATTAACATCAAAAATTATCGGAACCAATCTTGATTTCAGTTTGAACCTTAACAATGTAAATCCTCTCGATTGCACACTCAGATCAAGACGTTCAGGAACATCATTTACAAGCACTTTACCTTTTGGAAACCGGATGTATTTAACAGGATAGGATAGAACGGTTTCATACTCCTTATTCATGACTGTTAAAAACCAGAAGAGGATCGATAGAAGCAAAAAAAAGGAAAAAATCAACAGTCTATTATTAAGCGTAATTTTTTTACTATTTACGCTTTTGAATAATTTCTCCCTCAGAAGAAATATTTTCTTTTTTTTACCTGGATTAGTTTCTTGTTGCTCCAATTTATTCTGATTTATAATCTCCAGGTTTTGACCGGTCATTTTTGGGCAGCCAGATCTGTAGTATCTTTCACTACAGCATTTTTATCTATTTTGACCAGTATCTTATCTGCGATTTCAACTGTTACAGTTGTATCCTTCACATCCGTAACTCTACCATATATTCCACCGGTTGTTACAATTTTATCTCCTTTTTGCAGATTTTCCCTGTATGTCTTTAATTCTTTCTGCTTTCTCATCTGGGGACGTATCATAAAGAGATAGAAAACCACGATAATAAGCAATAAAAAAACAAATGAAGGAACCGGGCTCTGATCAGGACCCTGTGGCATCAATAAAATAAAAGAAATAGTATTCATCACTTTTCCGGTTTAAGTTAATATAATGACTCCAATCGACTACTACCTTACTCTTCAGTATAATGACCGCATTTTTTACATTATTGCGGAAAGTTATTGATTTATTCTGTAATCCTATTCTTCCGGACCAGTATTATTAAGACAAATATAACTTTCCTTAACTTAAAAGATTTTAAGGCTATGCAAAGTAAACAGAATTTTTATTTAAACACAAGAGCCTAATTTTTATTATTATCAGGTTCACCAATAAGACCTCTGCCTTCCTTAATTATTTTCTTTTCTTTCTTAAGTTTTGCGAAAACGCTTTCCAGTATACCATTGATAAATTTGCTGCTTTTTCTTGTACTAAAAACCTTAGCAATTTCTATATATTCATTCATGGTTACTTTAACCGGAATTGATTTGAATCCAACCACTTCGGTAATAGCCATTTGAATAAGAAGATAATCCGTGAAAGCAATCCGTTCCAACTCCCAGTTCTTAACGGAATTTTTTATCAGACTGTTGTTCTCTTCATGATTTTCAATGGTATTCCTGAGCAACTTTTTTGCATATTCCAAATCTTCATCATCCTGAAAAATCGGCAATAGCCGGGCATTTTCTTTTCCCTCCCTGAATTGTTTAAAAGTCTTTATAACCATCCTGAAAATGAAATCAATATCATCAATCCAATAAATATTCTGATCCTCAAGATTTCTGTAAAGATCCTCATCATTCATAATAATATCAGAAAAAATCTTCAAAACCAACTTCTTATCTTCATTATAAGAATTTCCCGGATGACTCATATATTCTTTATATAAATCCGACTTAATAAGAAAATAGTATAGATTTTTAATGATATCCGGAAAATGTCTCCATGATAACTTCTTTTTTTTGGCAAAATCTTCCAGGTAATGATTATTCCTGATTTGTTTGATGAACAAATTATCTATAAATTTTGTGTTTGGATGCATATCTTCCCAGCTGGTAACATTTTTCATTTTTGACATTTCAATTTTGGATTGATCATAATCTGAAATCTCCAAAATAAGAAGCATCAGGTAATGATAAAGTTCATATGATTTGTTAAGACTGTATATCAAGTCTTTTTCGGATTGAAAACAAGTTTTTCCGGAAGCTTTGAAATGAGCATACAGGATCTGAAGTACCTTAATACGAAGAAGACGCCTGCTAAACATATTTAAAAGAACCCAATGATGATATCTATCATGCAAAGAAAAATAAAAAATTAAAACCAGCGGCTATAAATGTAAAATAATGTTTGAAATTATTAACACTGTATATACACAAAAATCCTAATGGATTTGATTTACCGTTGCTGAATTAATAAGCCATATTCTCATGTTTTCTAAAATTATTTTCTATTTTTGAACATCAAACCAATTACCTAAACTAAACTTTTGAAATGATGGCGGAAGGAACAGAAAAAAATGAAGATGTTGTCAGGACTGAAAAAGAAGATATATTTTCAAAAGCCGTCAGGGCTGGTAAAAGAACATACTTCTTTGATGTCAAGGCAACCAGGAGAAATGACTACTACCTAACCCTAACTGAAAGTAAAAAGCGTTTTAACCGGGATGGCAGATTTTATTTTGAGAAACACAAAATCTTCTTATACAAGGAAGATTTTGACAAGTTCACTGAAGGTCTGCATGAAACCATAGAATTCATCAAAAACGCTAAGCCTGAACTGACTGAAAACGTTGAAGCAGTTTCTGAGGAAGCCGATACAAAGAAAGATACGGTTGAGGAAACTATTTCAGAAAAAGTTGAGGAAGAAGAGGATAGTAACCAGGACAAATCCAAAGATGAAGCTGAGGAAAATCTTACAGAAAATTTTTCCGACGTAGATTTTGAAGACCTGGAAGACTCAAAAAAAGAAAGCTAAAAATATCAATGGTTATCATTTCGGATTAACCATGTTCGCCCCGTATAAACAACCGGGGATTAACGTGGTTTCTCCTTATTACCAATATGTTATTGATTTAGCAGTCAGAGTCTGATTCCGGATTACTGAGGTATTTATCAATCTCTTCTTTTGAAAGCTCCTTCACATTTGTAACGATGAAACGGGTATGTAAAAAGTTACCATACTGGTTACATTCCCTGATCGATTCCTTTAACATTTCTTTTATTGGTACCTCCAGAGGTATAATGATGGTCAGAGTTGCATAGTTACGATAAAAAGTCAACCGCTCAATTTCTGCATTGTGTTTTTGTAAGATCATTTCAAATTC
>CAZGOR010000027.1:0-18416 GCA_964527875.1 uncultured Bacteroides sp.
GTTCGTGAGGCTAACATTATGCAAACCGAAGGTGTAGCATAATGTTTTAGCCGAATCCCGACAAGTCGTGAATAGCGAAGCGTATCATGATTAAATTGTTAAATTTTTATTCTTCTAAGATATATATTATCAAGGATTTAATCATTTATCCATTTGGCTATTTATACCGGTGCTTTAGTTTTTTTTCTATCAGTAACATGTGTATTCAGAAGTAATGTCATTCCGAAGGAGCGAAGCGACTGAGGAACCTCCCAGGATCCATCAAAGTCGCCTTTTATAAATCGTTATCTGTTCTCCTCCAGTGGATACAATGCTCTAATTTGTTCTATACTCTTGATGTTCATATGAGAATAGAAGTTTACCTGCCTGGGCAGGCAGGTTTCGAATTTCGACATTTCGAATTTCGTTTTTGCTTACCCTTGACTTCTCTTCAATTTCTTTGTAATTTTATTACACATATCCAATTAATCAAACTAAACTTTAAATCAAATGGACCTCTTCAGCTCTTCCTTTAAACACGGTGATTTTATTCCCCGCAAATACACGTGCGATGATGCCGACATCTCTCCCCCATTGTTTTGGGAAAATGTTCCTGAAGGAACAGTATCTTTCGCCCTGATCTGTGATGATCCGGATGCACCCATGGGCACATGGGTTCATTGGGTAATGTTTAATCTGCCGGGTTCTCTGCGGTCATTTTCCGAAAATGTTCCGAAAGACAAACAACTTTCTGACGGGTCAATACAAGGAATGACTGATTTCAGGCGACCGGGATATGGTGGCCCCTGCCCTCCCGGCGGAACACACAGGTACTTTTTCAAGCTCTATGCACTTGACACAATGCTCAACCTTGACCCTGGAGCAACTAAAACAGCTGTTGAAAGTGCTATGAAAGGACATATCCTCGACCAGTGTGAATTGATGGGGAAGTATAAAAGATAGTTCTCGGTTCTCGGTTCTCAGTTCTCGGTTAGTTTGGGTTTCGAGAGTGAGTGTGAAATAATAAAGATTAGTTCTGCCGATTGCCAATGTTATCTGCCGGAACTTTGGTGAAAGCAGACGGCAGCCACTCTTACGTTGATTGATACAGAAAAGTCCGGCTTACTACCTCAGATTTTTATCCTCCCCTCTGTGGCCCTCATATTTCCCTCTGTGACTCTCTGTGACCAAAAATATTCCTTTATTTCTTCCTTTATCCTTTTATCTTTATACTTTCTTTCTACTTTTATCTTTCTACTTTTATCTTTTATCTTTTTATATCTTTAACCGACATTTCAATCGATCACAATCAAAGCCTTACACATGATCAAATATGACAACGACAAGCGTATCGTCATGACCCTGGATGCAGGGGGAACGAATTTTGTTTTCTCTGCTGTTCAGGCGAACGAAGAAATTGTTGAGCCTGTTTGTCTCCCCTCACATGGCACCAATCTTGAAAAAAGCCTGAATGCCATCAGGGAAGGTTTTACTATCGTCAAACAGCAACTAAAGCAGGATCCTGTAGCCATCAGTTTTGCTTTCCCCGGCCCGGCGGATTTCCCGGCCGGAATTATCGGTGATCTCCTGAACCTGCCGGGATACAGGGGAGGTATACCCCTGGGTCCCATGCTGGAGGAGCAATTTGGCATCCCCACATTTATCAATAATGATGGTGATCTTTTTGTTTATGGAGAAGCAATTGCCGGATTCCTTCCTTATATCAATGAGAAGCTGGCAGAATATAACAATCCCAAACGATTCAGAAATCTTTTCGGGATCACACTGGGTACCGGATACGGGGCCGGCATTGTGCATGACGGACAATTATACCCGGGTGACAACTCTTCAGCTGCAGAGATCTGGTTGCTCCGTAGTAAGCTCAATCCTGATGTTAATGCGGAGGAGGGAGCCAGCATCAGGGCTGTGCAGAGAGTCTATATGGAACACTCGGGTACCGCCGACGGGGAAATACCAACACCGAAAGATATATATGAGATTGCCTGTGGCAAAAAAGAGGGAAATAAGGAAGCTGCTCTCCGGGCATATTATGATCTTGGTATCGTTGTTGGCGATTCACTGGCAAATTCAATCACCCTGCTTGACACCATTATCGTCCTCGGGGGAGGTCTTGCCGGGGCACACAGCCTCTTTTTGCAACATGCGGTTGATGAGATGAACAATCCCCTCCTGAACATGTCAGGAGAACCCGCACAGCGACTGGAAATGAAAGCTTATAACCTCGAGGATCCGGAAGAACTGAAAGAATTCCTTGTCGGTGAAAAAAAGACAATAACCATCCCGGGCACGAACAAGACCATTACTTACGATCCGCTTAAAAGGACAGGTGTGGGCATCAGCCGCCTCGGTACCTCAAAGGCTACAGCCATCGGAGCATATGCGTTTGCATTGAGTCAGTTGTAATTGCAGGAAAAGCTTGAAATTTCAAGCTTTTCCTGCAATTACAACCATTCTATTCGTCATACACCCAAAATCACCCCGTTCTGCCCGGTTCATGAAATCTTTCTTGAAGGCTACGCTCTGAAAACCTGCCTCCGGGATCAACTTCCTTAGATCATGATTTGAATATAATCTTGTGCAATATGTATTTTCACGGATACAACCATGCTGATCAGATAAAACTGTCTCCTTGCTGTAAATAACATCTTTTTCAATTATCCTTTGCCGTTTTACACTGATATCATCATCCACGCGATGAATTGATGAAGGTTTAAAATTTCCCAGTACATAGTCCCTGTCAGGCAGATCCAGCAATAGCTTTCCACCAGGCCGGAGCAACCGGAATGATTCGGAGAGTATTTTACTATTCTCCCGGTTATCGATAAAATAACCGAATGAGCTGGCCATCAGAATGATATGCTGAAAACTGTGATCCTTCAATCCTGTATTCCTGGCATCACCACGAATGAATGTCACATTCAGACCCTCCTCACCGGCTTTTTTCTGCCCTAAATCTATCAGGAAAGCGGAGTAATCAAGAACGGTCAGGTTCCTGTATCCCCTTCTTGCCATTTCAAGGGAATGCCGGCCCTGTCCGCCGCAGAGATCCAGCACGGGTGATGTCTTTTCAATATTCATAAACCCTGTAATAAAGTCAACTTCCTTCCGTGTCAGATCATCATCACAGATTGTCCTTGCGTCGGTCAGAAGATATACTTCATCAAAGAGTACTTTCCACCAATCCGGGTTAACTGAATATTTCATTTTATATGAGCTCCAAAGCTAAACAGCCCGTCCGATGCAAAAATGGCATCTGAACCTTTCCAGGGCTGGGATTTAATGATCGCTAATTCCCCGGGATCAATGTTCATTCTCATTCCCAGCCTGTCCGTCATCCAGAGATCTTCGAGCACCAGGCAATCCTCCCAGATACCCCGGCAATATCTCTCCAGGGCTTTCATTTGTGATTTTTTGATCAATCTGGGCCGTAAAGCGATTTTTATTGTACCAAGAAGATAAGTAAACTGGTTTTTCAGGGCAAGCTGATCCTGGTATCCGGCAATATCTGAAACAACGTCATACCCTGTTTTTTCGATAGCTTCGTTGATCATATCAGTCAGCTTCCCTGTATTGGAATGCTCTTTCACCACAGCCATAGGCTGTACTCCCCCACCACTTCCAACATTCGTGGGCACACCACCAAACCTGCCCAGGAAACCATATAATTTTCTCATCCCGAACAGACATCTGAAATCCGTCTGGAACTGCTTCAGTCTGATTGTCCGGTCATCCATATCAAGCTCAGGCAGTATTTCACCCCACAGGTTCAATGGTATTTTTTCCTGCACAATATAATCTTCGGAATCCAGGGCTGTTTCAATGATATCATCTGTTCCGGAATGTATACCTCCCACTTTGACACCTTTCCCTGAATACCCCCGTTCAGGCTTTAAAACCAGTTTATCCCAGTTTTTCCTGGTCCATTCAGCCAGGTCAGGTATCTCTTTACCATCAGGGCCGATGGTTTTTCTCTGGTAAAACTGCCTTGTCCATGGCGTTCTTTTAACCGTTTCAGGATGAAAAAGCTTCGTTTTATCAGGATCGGTCAGAACTTCAAACACACCTTTTGAATTAACCGGTTCAGTTCCCCTGGGATTGATAACCCGGCCTTCCCTGACAGCCTGCAGGACAGGTTCCAGGTTTTGCTTCCGGTGCAGATCAAGCAGGACATTGGTGTTAAAATCCATGAAGATAAGGCCTACCGGCTGTCCCTGATAGTATAACCGTCCATTCTTCTGTTCAAGATGATGAGGAGCCATCAGGGCTCCTTTCAGTCCCGGAATCCTGTTCAGGTGGTCAACAAGGTTTCTGTTCTCGACAACATCTTTCAGGGTTTCCTCTTCTGCCATAACGGCAATAATACCGGGATTCCTCCCCTCCAGTGACCGGTAAGCATTTTCAAGCATCTTTACAAATCCGATGACCGGATGAAGCCAGGGATGATCAAAATCCAGTTCCTCATTTTTTAACATTATTTTCTCGGACATCCGTTTCCAGACAGCTTTACCGATTTCCTGTGTAATACGCTGGTAATCCCACCCACCAGGACTTCCAAGGTTCCATTCAGAATGATATCCGAGAAATTTTCCGTACATTAAGCTGTTAACTTTAATCTTCTGTCTGATAAATATTTACTAAAATATGAATATTTAAACATAGTACAAATAATTGTGTTGTCTGTTGTAAAAAATTGATCAAGGTAGTTAATGTGAGACTAAGAATCTTTACGCTGAGATCTCTTGACTCTCCTCACCTGTCCTCTCCTCTCTACAGTGCAGAGAGGAGAGGAATCTTCTACATTGTTTTATCAATAATATTTTTTCGTTTTCTTTTAAAGTAACATATAGTTTTAACCTATTAACCTTCTCAAAACCAACCACATACCCCCCTCTCTGCCTTGCAGAGAGGGGGCTAGGGGAGAGTCAAGTAAATACTACTAACACAAATTTTTATAACTATACAATAGCACATCCTTATCATAGCAAATAATCTGTACCAGAATTTAGGAAAAGCATGATATAATATTTACAGGCCACATCCTGTCTGGGCTGGATAGAGATATGTATATAAAGTAGGCTTAAAGCAAAGAGGGAGCACCAAGTAAGGTGAATTATTACAACCACCCCCCCAACCTCTTCCCCAGATCCCCGAAAAGGATCTCTCCACTTCCCAGGACAGTCTTCACAAAATGAACCGGGTCTGCCCTGCCATAGCGGTCAAAAAGATCGAGGAAACGCCGTATCCCAATAGTATAACAAACCTGGTACCCGGGATTCAGGGTATATATTTTAACTGCTGATAGTGCCCGATCCTTCTGAATACCAGCATCTTGTAAGATTTTAGCCGCTTCATCAAAATCCAACTTTCCTGTTTGTAATCCCAGGTCAACTTGCCCCCGGATTGCTCTCCAGAAACGACGCTTCGCCAGGATAAACCTGTCAGCCGGACCGGTAAAATAGCCGGTGGTCTCCAGCAGCATTTCTGCAAAACATGCCCAACCCTCATAAAAAACCGGGAACTCAAGTGATCTTCTGATCATGTTTTTCAAACTTAATCTTGAGGAATCCAGCAAATGATGTCCGGGATAGGTTTCATGGGCTGCCAGCATCCTGTATTCTGTCCGATGATCAATTGGCTTACCGGAAGCCACCCGGCTTAATACGAAAAATATTCCCTCCCGCGGGGGATGCATTGGGTGTATGGAATAACTTGAAGCAGAACGGATTGCCCTGATATGATCCGGCATTTTCCTCACATGCACGGGACACAACAGTTTCATATCATCCGAAAGGATACCGATATCATTCAGATGTTTCCGGATCCGTTCAATTTCACCCTTAAACAGCAACAAAATATCATCCTCCAGCTTGTTGCGACCGGCTAATTCCCGGAGTACACGACTGATCAGCATTTTCGGGCTTTGAGATGTTTTAACCGGTGTTTTCAGGATTTTTCCGGCTTCATCAATCATCAATTCCAACATTTCATCAATTTCATCCTGAATGATTCCGGAGATCTCAGCCAATTCCAACCCTGTAGCCATATACCGGGTATAAATTCTTTTCAGCAGTTCATCATGTATCCGAAGTTCCGGTTCCGGTTTCATCCCTTTTAAAATTGATTCAAAATGATCCAGTTCTTTCAAAGACCGGATTTTCCCTGCCTGTTTAACCGGAATACTATTAATCAGGTTCCTGCTGTCGTCAATCATCGACAGGCCAATTTCCAGCCATGAAGAAGGGACCTGTTCCAGATTGACTGCTGCCTGTTCAATAAATCCGGGAAGACTGTCAATCATTTGATGAATGACTTCATTATCTTCAAAACTCATAGCCCTGACCAGGCCAATATTTATGGTTGTCAGATAAAATGAAGGCTGCTGCTTCAGGAAAAGATACTCTTTCAGATAATCATTCAGTGTGGTAAGAAAATGAATGATCACATTTTTATCAATCTGCAGTTCTGTTTCCTGTTCTCTGACTGCTGTTTCATTTAAAACCGAAACAGAATCAGAAATGTCGTGTATCGTTTTGCTTACCGAATCCGGAGAATAATCATCCCACGTTGATTCCGACAAATCCCTGAGCGCAATATGCGGAAAGTAATAAAACTCATCCGAAGCGCATGCCACTGGGAAAGTCCTGGCAATTGAACCAAGTATTTCAGAGGATGTCTTTTCAATTATTACTTTTGGATCAGCCATCTAACAAGGGTTCATAGAACTCTTAAAATTACGAATCCTTTTTATTTATAGATAATCTCTTGATGTTTTAGATCATTATAAGAAATTTTGATGAAGAATTAATTAACCACAAAGGGTATTATTAAGGTACACAAAGGTATTCTGCAAGGGCATCAGGATAACTCCTTTGTGTTCCTTTGTGCAATCCTATGAGTTCCTTTGTGGTTTATAATATATCAGGAAATCCACTCTTCCAATAATAATTAATGATATGCTTCAACCATCCGGGTGTAATATGAACAGATTCTACTCAGAAGAGACCGTTTTATAACGTGCGAGGTACATGATAAAAGCATCATGGTATCCCATCTTCCTGACACGCGGCAGTTCTTTCAAAGCTTCCGCAATTTCTTCAAATTCTCCATATACATAACGATGGAAACCATCTTTGCCTACAAACATCCTGACATTATCCAGATCCCTAAAATAATCAACCTTAACAGGATTCTTCAGTGCCATGATCTGTATTGTAAAGGTGATACTGACAGGCAACCTGCCATCCGACAGGTTTCTGACCATATCTTCCAGTTCCTTCTGTTCCTTCATAGCAGCATCCGGGAAACCATTATCGATGGCTTCATTCAATAATCTCATCGCGTCGGCTTTACGGTCAAAATTGCCTGCTGCGTAAAGATAAGCCTGATCTGTTATGATGAGAGCAATCTGCTCACCTGCCAGTTCTTCGGGCATCCCCACGATCATTGAATCGCTGTTTACCAGGAGAACCGAAAAGGCAAGTTCGGACTTGGGTCTCAACATTTCCGGGACAAATATTTCTGAAACTTCTATATTCTCATGCTCCAGGTTGTGAAGTCTGATGGAGACATGCCTGTTCAGCCTTCTTCCTTCGGGACTGTCGGAGCCATCTTCATATTTGTTAACAGCCAGAGGTTCCGTCTCACCTATTCCACTGGTTGTGATCCTGACAGGATCGATCTCATGATCAATGAGATACTGTGCAACCGATCCGGCACGCCTTTTCGACAGCATTATATTATATTCATCTGCACCAACAGCATCTGTATGCCCTGTAAGTTCAACTTCAAGCTCGGTGTATCTTGTCATCACTTCAACAAGACGGTCTGTTTCTTCCATAGCTTCCTTATCCAGTGTATAATCATCAAAGCCAAAAAAAATACTATTGAGTATGTAATATTCATCAGGCGAAACCGGTTGAGTAGCAACTTCTTTTTCTGAAAATGCTTCTTCTTCAGCTGCTACTTTTTCTTCTGATAATGCTTGTTCTTCTGCTACTTCTTTTTCTGCTAATGTTTCTTCTGCTATTACTTCTTCCTCTAATGCTTCTTTTCCTTCTGCTGCTGCCTCTTCTTCAACATATTGGGACACAATGTCAGTATCCCCAGAACGGTCAGTTTTCTCATCCCGCTGTCTCCTCACCCCTATCCGAATATCTTCCATATCTTCCATTACGAGGGCATAAATATTTCTGTTTGGTGATACAGAATCCAATATTGTAGAAAGATATCCCCTATTGCCATCCCGCCTGGGAACAAAAAAAAGATCATCGTCTGAAGTACTGACTGGATAGCCAACATTTTGTGGATAAGACCATGTGGCATCAGCCTGCTGGTTGGCATAAAAAATATCATATCCACCCATTGTTGCATGACCCTGGGAACTGAAGAATAATCTTTGTCCGTCACCGGTAATAAATGGTGTATCTTCATTATAGAAGGAATTTACTTTAGGGCCAAGGTTCTCCGGTGTTTTCCAATCTTCACCGGCTGACCGCTGTGACATCCAGATATCAAGCCCACCCTGTCCGCCCTTCCTGTCACTGGTAAAATAAAGACGATACCCGTCACTTGAAATACAGGCATGGGATTCAAAATATTCGGTATTAATATGATCATTCAGTTTCTCCATTTCTATCCATCTTCCGTTCTGATACCTGCTTACAAACAGATCAGCCTCATAGCTGTCTTTCCTGACAAGGTAAAGCTCTTTCCCGTCAAAGGAAAGGCAAGTCGGATAATAATCATCTTCCGATCCAAGCTCACTGTTTATGACCCTGGGCTCAGACCATTTTCCGGAAGATCTTTCAGACATCAGGATGGCCTGTAAAAGAGGTTGATCAGCCATATAAATGATGATCGAATCATTTCCCGATAATACAGGATTATAATGAGTCGTATACCTGTTCAGATCCCCGCCAAGATTATGAAAAGACACCTCAACAGGATGATTGATCATGAATCTGGCAAGTTCGCAGGATTTAATCTGTTTGTTCACATATTCGATATCCGCAAAATTCTTTTTGATCATCACATTGCGGTATCTTTCATAATACTCAATAGCCTTATCAAGCTGATAATCTATATGATAAGCTCTTGCCAGTGCGAATAATGCTTCCCTGGGAGCATCCCGCTCTTTATAGGATCCTTCCCTGTATCCGGCAGAAATATTTAATACTGCTTCCTCCAGGTAAGGGATGGCCTTTTTTTTCTGTCCATACATACTCAGATAACAAGCCCCTGTTAAAAAATGAAGGTTGCTGTTGGAAGGATCTATTTTGAGAAGTTCAGAATACAGATAAACTGCCTCTTCATATTCTTCTGTAAGAAAGAAATATTCAGCGTCCAGAAAAGTTTTACGGAATTCGCCTCCTTTCTGGCCATAAACTTCCACCAGAAACAGTGAGATAAAAATGATAATGAATATTCTTGAAATCAATCTGTTCATGATTTATTACAAAGTTAATAAATCATATCAGTCATGCCGGAGGTAATATTTTAACATATTAACATGTAAATGTTTAAATTGGTTTATGTTATTCTACATTTTTTGTTATATTGCGTTAAGAGAAATTAAGAATAAATAATCCACATCCGGATGAAACAAAAGTTCGAACTTGAATACCCCATGCACACGTCCCCGGAAATTCTGTTTACGAGGCTTAGCACACCGGGAGGACTGGCAGAATGGTTTGCTGATGATGTCAACCTGGATGGAAAAATCTATACATTTTTTTGGGGGAAAACTGAACAGCAGGCAGAAGCCATTATGAGAAAGGATTCTAAATATATCCGGTTTCGCTGGCTTGATGATAATAGTGGCAAAACATACTTCGAATTCAGAATAATCCGGGATGATCTTACCGGGGATGTATCATTATTGATCACCGACTTTTCTGAGGAAGATGAAAAGAATGATTCAATCGATCTTTGGGATACCCAGATTGCCAAACTGAAGCATGCCATCGGTATATAATTGACTCATTCGTATTCGCAGATAATATCTTACCTTTGTATCCGTTCAATAAATGACTTATGTACTTACCTTTGATGAAACGGTTGCACGTGTTGATTTTAAGATCCTTTTTAGGACCTTTCATCCTGACTTTCCTTCTTGTGATATTCATCCTTGTCATGCAGTTTCTTTTCAGATACATTAATGACCTGATCGGGAAAGGACTTGAATTCAATGTAATAGCAGAATTTATGCTTTATCTTTCAACGAGTATGGTTCCCATGGCACTCCCCCTTGCATTGTTAATGGCTGCACTGATGACATTCGGTAACCTGGGAGAATTCAATGAGCTCACAGCTTTAAAATCATCCGGTATTTCCCTTCAACGTATCATGATGCCACTGATTGTTTTAACTTTCATAATCAGTATCGGAGCTTTTTTCTTCTCAAATTATATCCTTCCTGTTGCTAATCTGAAAATGAGATCACTTTTATGGGACATACAACAACAAAAACCTGAATTTCAAATTGTTGAAGGAATCTTTTATAACGGAATCGAAGGATATAGTATCAGGATTGGTAAAAAGTCAACAAAAAATGGAATGTCATATGACATCAGGATTTACGATCACACACAACGACAGGGTAATACAATGGTTACCTATGCTGATTCCGGTACCATGAAGATGACAACCGACGAACGTTATCTGGTTATGACACTTTATAACGGCCACACGTATGCTGAAATTCAGCCTGAAAGGCGCAATCGCAGGGATTATTCCTATCCAATGCGCAGAGATAAATTCCAGAAACAGGTAATGACAATTGAAATGACCGGTTTCGAATTTGACAGGTCTGATGAGTCTTTGTTCAAGGGAAGTTTTAATATGTTAAGCCTTGCACAATTAAGGCATTTTGAAGATTCCATCATCAATGATATCAATACAATAACACAAGGGCTTGAAGAAACCCTTATAAAAACAAACTATTATACCTACCGCCGGACGGTGCCGGAATACCTTAAGGATACAACAAATAATACTGAAAGAATGGTATATACCCTGAATCTCGACAGTATGTTTAATAGTCTGCCAAACACCGTCAAGCTCCAGGTGATCAACCAGGCCATGAATCAGGCCAGATCGAGCATGAATTATGCTACAACAAGTTTTATGAATACTGACAGTAAAACCAGGAGATTAAGAAGATATCAGATAGAGATACAACGGAAATTTACACTATCTTTTGCCTGTTTCATATTCTTCTTTATTGGTGCCCCTCTGGGTGCTATTATCAGGAAAGGTGGATTGGGTATGCCCACAGTTATTTCAGTCCTTTTTTTCCTGGTATATTACGTTATTTCCCTGTCGGGTGAAAAACTGGTACGTGAAAGCATTGTTCCCCCATTTCATGGAATGTGGGTTTCAACCATTGTACTTTTCCCTATCGGTATTTTTTTAACATACAAAGCCGCCACCGATTCAGCCATTATGAATATGGAAACGTATTCAAACGTGATACAAAAGATCAGACGTTTTTTCAGGTATTACTCCATCAAGTTCAGAATCACCTGATGAATATCCTTATACTGACAACCAAACCACCATATCCTCCAAAGGATGGCGGAGCAATTGCCACACTGAACATGGCCACTGGTCTGGCAGAGCTGGAACATCATGTCACAATCCTTGCCATGAATACTGCAAAACACTATTTCCCGGCTGATAAGATCCCGCGGGATCTTCAGGAAAAATTTACTTTTCATGTCGTGGATGCTGATACCCGGATCAGATGGCTGTCGGCTGCCTGGAATCTTTTTTTCTCTCATAAACCCTATCATTCTGTGCGTTTCATGTCCGTATTACTGCTGCAGATGCTCCGCGATCTGCTTTCGCATGATCAGTTCGATATCATCCAGTTTGAAGGTCCTTATCTCGATTATTGCATTCCGTTAATCAGACAAACCAGTAAAGCAAAGATCTCATTCCGCGCCCATAATGTTGAACATGAAATATGGGAAAGGAGAGCCGGTCAGGCTAAAAATCCATTCAAACGACTTTACTTTTCACTGCTTTCAAAAAGGATCAAAAGACTTGAAAGCTCATTTCTTTGTCATGCCGACATGGTTATTCCAATCTCGAGCAAAGATCATAAGATATTTCAAAAACTCAATCCGGACAAGATATACTTTGTTTGCCCCACAGGTATTGACATTCCTGCCTATCCGGAACCTGAGCCTGCTTCGGCACTCAGTCTTTTTTATATCGGAGCACTCGATTGGGGCCCAAACACAGAAGGCCTCGACTGGTTTTTTAAATATGTGTGGAAAGAATTGATCACCTTATATCCCGGCATGAAAATACATATTGCCGGCCGTAATCCGCATTATTACTTCTCCGGCCAAATCCGGCATAAAGGTGTGATCGTGGAAGGAGAAGTTGAAGATGCGCATCAATTTATTAATTCCCATTCAGTCATGATCGTTCCATTGTTTTCCGGTAGCGGGATACGGATTAAAATACTTGAGGCAATGTTACTCGGCAGAACTGTCATCACAACAATAACTGGTGCCGAAGGACTGAACGTGACTCATAAAAAAAATATTCTGATTGCCAATTCCCCGGCCGAATTCATACAATGTACAGGTGAATTAATGTCAGATACCAGGCAACTGCAGAAGATAGGAACAGAAGCCCGCCGGTTTGTTAAAGAAAATTTTGATAACTTAGTCATGGCTAAACAACTGGCACATTTCTATAAAGAGCAGATGAAATGACCTGGGAAATTATATTCTGGATATCTGTCTTACTGATCCTTCAATCTTATATTATCTATCCCCTCCTTCTTCAACTTCTTTCGATCAATAAAAAAATTAATGAAATTGTTTTTTCACGTAATGAAAACCTGCCATTTGTCTCGGTCATCCTGTCGGTTTATAATGAAGATCAGATCATTATTGAAAAACTACGCAGTGTATTTAACACGAACTATCCCAAAGACAGATTTGAGCTGCTGGTAGGTTCTGACGGATCAACAGATCAAACAAATGATATCCTGAATCTTTACTCCATTGAACATGGCTCCCTGCATTTTTATCCTTTTCATGAAAGAAAGGGCAAGGGGCAGGTGATCAACCGGCTGCAGACCAAAGCTAAGGGAGAGATACTGATATGTACAGATGCGCAGGTTATGTTCACACCTGACCTGATCTTCAACCTTGTCAGACATTTTAAAAATAAATCGATAGGCCTGGTAGGTGCAAATATTATCAACAAAAAGATCGATGCAAGAGGTATTTCCAGGCAGGAATGGACGTTCATGTCGCGCGAAATCAGGCTGAAACATTTGGAAGGCAAGATCTGGGGAACAATGATCGGGGCCTATGGTGCCTGTTATGCTGTCAGGAATAAACTATTCGGCCCGGTGCCGGCAGGGTATTCCGTGGATGACTTTTTTATTACCATGAAGGTCCTTGAAAAAAAATACAGATGTATCCTCGATCTGGACGCTGTAGGATATGAAAATGTGCCTGACAGGCTTTCAGAAGAATTCAGAAGACGGATAAGGATCTCCGCGGGCAATTTTAAGAATCTTGCCTATTTCTATAAACTTCTCTGGCCACCTTTTACCGGACTTTCCTTCAGTTTTCTCTCACATAAGGTTCTGCGCTGGATTTGCCCATTCCTGCTTATCCTGGTCATCACTTCAAATATCTTCCTTTACCCGGTTCACTCATTTTATAAGGTAACACTTTATATCCAGGCAATTCTTATTGTTATCCCATTTATTGACCATTTATTAAGGAAAATAGGATTACATATTGTAATTTTGCGCTTCATTACTCATTTTTATACTATGAACCTGGCCCTTTTGACAGGCTTTTTAAAATTTATTAAAGGAAGTGAAACAGATGTCTGGCAACCAACCCAAAGAACGGAAAGATGATACATATCCATTCAACACCATTGACGAAGCTGTTGAAGATATAAGAAATGGCAAAATCATTATTGTAGTTGATGATGAGGACCGTGAAAACGAAGGCGATTTTGTGGCAGCAGCCCAGCTGATCACCCCTGATAAGGTTAATTTCATGGCCAAGCATGGCAGAGGCCTGATTTGTGCAGCACTCACTGAAGAGCATTGTGAAGAACTGGAACTAAACCTTATGGTGGGCAAAAACACCAGTATGTACGGAACCGCTTTCACGGTATCGGTCGACCTTGTCGGGCACGGTGTAACTACCGGCATATCTGCTGCCGACAGGGCAAAAACGATCAATGCACTGGTAGATCCTTCTACCAGACCTGAAGACCTTGCACGTCCCGGCCATGTCTTCCCCCTGAAAGCACGGAGCAAAGGTGTGCTCCGCAGATCAGGACATACTGAAGCTTCCGTTGACCTGACCCGGCTTGCAAATATTGCTCCCGGCGGCGCTCTGGTTGAAATAATGAGCGAAGACGGAACAATGGCTCGTATGAATGAACTGATGAAAATAGCCAGACGGTTCAAGCTGAAAATCATAACCATTAAAGATCTTATCGCATACAGGCTCCAGACCGAAAGCGTTGTCATTAAAGGATCAGAAGTCAATCTGCCTACCAAATGGGGCACATTCAAACTTATTCCCTTTATTCAGAAATCAAATGGCCTGGAACATATCGCATTGATCAAAGGTTCATGGTCAAAAGACGAACCGGTACTTGTAAGAGTGCATTCTTCATGTCTGACAGGTGACGTGTTCGGCTCATACCGTTGCGACTGCGGACCTCAGCTCCATAAAGCCATGCAGATGGTTGAAAAAGAAGGAAAAGGCGTGATAATTTATATGAACCAGGAAGGCAGAGGCATTGGCCTGTATAACAAAATCAGGGCTTATAAACTTCAGGAAGAAGGCCTCGATACCGTCGATGCAAATCTTGAACTCGGCTTCAGGGAAGATGAAAGAGAGTATGGCATCGGGGCTAATATCCTTCGTGAACTGGGCATGGGTAAAATGAAACTGATGACAAACAATCCTGTTAAAAGAGCAGGACTGGAAGGTTATGGACTGAAAATTACCGAAAATGTTCCTCTCGAAATTGAACCCAATGAATTCAATGAATTCTACCTTAGAACAAAACGCGATAAATTGGGACACTTTCTCGATCTTGTAAGATATGATAAGAAAGATATCGAAGAAGAAGAAGGCTAAGGCTAAGGCTGAGGCTAAGAAGAATTGTAAATTGGTAAATTTGTAAATTTGTGTGTTTGTGCAAGGGTGTGGGCATGTAAGGTTGTAAGGTACAGGTTGCAGGTTGCAGGGTTTATAGTTCAAAGTTAGTGTGGGTTTTGCGTGATGGGTGTAAATGCAAGATTTGTTGAAAGAGAAAAAGTATAAAGAAGCGTTAATTGAAAAGGCCCTGAAGGGCCCAAACTATGAATAACCCGGTACGAAGTGCCGGGTAAGTGAGCATCTACTGACCACAACCCCTGAATAGGGGTTGAATAAGTTCTGCCGATTGTTAATCGGCAGCCACGCAACCGTTGAGTATGACAGAAAAGTCCGGTTTCCAACCGGACACATATTGGTAACCGGTTTTGTAATAGCCAGGGCAGAAACAAGTCATCCCGACGATCCGCTTAGGCGGAGAGGAGGGATCTCCCTGTTACCGAGACCAGCCGGGATTTAGATTATAGTTGAGTAACAAAGCTGTATGAGAAGAACTGACAACGACTCATAACAGTCGACTTCGACGGATCCGTGGAGGTTCCTCAGTCGCTCCGCTCCTTCGGAATGACGTAACTTCTGAAGACGCGCATTACTGAACCATCTTCCTTATTAAAATTATGAACAAAGAAAACTTCCGCATTATCTTCATGGGTACTCCGGAATTTGCCGTAGAGAGTCTCGATGTTCTTATCAAAAACAATTTTAATATAGTTGGTGTGATCACGGCTCCTGACAAACCTGCCGGCCGGGGACAAAAACTGGTCTCTTCACCTGTGAAAAAGTACGCTCTCAAAAACGGATTGACCATTTTACAACCTGAGAAGCTTAAAAATCCTCAATTCCTTGAAGTTCTCAAAAGCCTGCAGCCTGACCTTCAGGTTGTCGTCGCTTTCAGAATACTTCCTGAAAGTGTCTGGGCACTTCCGGAATACGGAACAATAAACCTGCATGCATCTTTGCTTCCCCAATACCGTGGAGCCGCCCCCATAAACTGGGCTATCATCAACGGTGAAACAGAAACCGGGGTTACAACTTTCTTTATCCGGCATGAGGTTGATACCGGGAATATCCTGTTCCAGGAAAAAGTTACCATCGGACCCAAAGAGACTGCCGGAGAACTTCATGACCGACTCATGAGAACCGGCGCCGGGCTTGTTGTCAGAACAGTGCAAAATATCATCGATCAAAACATCAACGAAACAAAGCAAAACTTTCTGATTGACAATAAAATGGAACTTAAAACAGCACCAAAAATCACCCGGGAAGACTGCAGGATCAACTGGGACAATATGATTGACCAGGTATTCAATTTTATCCGTGGATTGAGTCCAAGTCCCGGTGCATGGTCGGAGTGGACAACGAAATCGGGTGATAAGCTTTTTCTAAAAATTTTCTCTTCTGAGAAGGAATACATGCCGCACAATTACAAATCAGGATCCATCATTACTGATCGGAATCACCTGTTGAAGGTAGCCTGCAAAGAAGGTTTTATTCATATCAAAAACCTGCAACAGGCTGGTAAAAAAAGGATGGGTGTTGAGGAGTTCCTGCGGGGAATACGGAATATAGAACGGTTTTCTGTTGGTGTAAACGGTAAGGAATGAAAGTCTTCGAGTCCTCGAGTCTTCGAGTCCTCGAGTCCTCGAGTCTTCAAGTCTTCAAGTCATAACTTGTACTTCTTCCTCCCGCTTCAGATTTGATCAATATACCTTTGTTTATCAAATCCTGTATGTCTCTTAATGCAGTATCCGATGAACATTTTGCAATTTTAGCCCATTTTGAACTTGTTAATTTTCCTTCAAACCTATCAATCAACTTATTCAATAACAGTCTTTGTCTTTCATTGATAATGGTTTTTGAATGTTTAGTCCAAAAATCTGCTTTAAATAAAACTTTCGATAAAACTGATTCTGTTGATTCCAAAGCATTCATTAAAACGTTTAAAAACCATAGTAACCAACCGGTTACATCAAGATTCCCTTTTTGTGTCTTTTCAAGTATCTCATAGTACTGTTTTCGCTTTTTCCTTATTTGTGCTGACATGCTATAAAATCTTTGGGGACTTTTGTCTGATCTTGCAAGTAGCATATCCGTCAACGCTCTGGTAATCCTGCCGTTTCCATCATCAAAAGGGTGAATTGTCACAAACCATAAATGTGCGATGGCTGCTTTTAAAACCATGTCAATTCTATCTTCATTATTGAACCAGTCAATAAATACGTCCATTTCTTTTTCAATACAGGATGAGTCAGGTGCTTGAATATGCACTTTTTCTTTTCCCATTGCTCCTGATACGACTTGCATCGGTCCTGTTAAATCATTGCGCCAGTCACCAACGGTTATCTTAAACATTCCGCTTCTTCCCGTTGGAAATAAGGCAGCGTGCCAATCGAATAATCTTCCGGCAGTTAAGGGTTTATCCAAATTTTGTGTTGCATCCATCATCATATCAACTATTCCATCGACATTCCTGCCTGATTCAACAGAACCTGCTATTTCTAATCCAAGGCGACGTGCTATGGATGAACGGACTTGCTCAAGGTTCAATATTTCCCCTTCTATTTCAGTCGATTTTATTATATCAAGTGTTAATGTGTCTAGTTCAGCCTCTTTTTTTAAATCGAATCCAAGGGATTCCATCCTTCCCATTATTTTACCCTGTTTATTTCGCACTTCTCCCAATAAATGCAAAATCTGTTCATTATCCCAAGTAAAATCAGGCCAATTCTTATGTTGATATATATACACATTCATTCTCCGCAATTTTTGCGTCAAATATAATCATTATTCACCGCACGACAAAATATTCTCTGCATTATTTGCGGTGATTGTTTGTCTTTTATACCGCATTGTGTCTTATTTTTAGTTGTTTCCCCCGAGACTCAGCTCAATGCCAAACATAGAATAGTCCCTGTTTATTGGCACTCGTTATTTTTGAGTTTTATAAAAATCCTTTATTATTGAATGTACTTCGTCTTTTTGCTTTTGTAAGAGCTTAAATTTAACCTCAATCAGAACATTCAATTTTTGAAGGACGATCACAAAATTTCTTCCATTTACTAGCACACCAAGAAGTGGCAGGATCAAATTCAAACGTATCTGGGGCAGTGTAATTGAAGTATAAAGCTTGTAAAGAAACTCAGCTGCTACGTATATGGAAGAATCTTCTGAACTAATCGTATAATCTAATGTTTTGATTGCCAATTCGAATGGAAATGTTGGTTGGTATCTGGACATATCAGCACAATTCATTAA